>NZ_QRKO01000011.1:0-79690 GCF_003471985.1 Collinsella sp. AM15-2
AATGGCCTATCCGCTCAATGTGTTCGGCTGAGATCGGAAATCAACCCCAAACAGACTTTTTTGACCGTTTGCCCTACGAAATCGACCCGTTGGGGAAAAATAGCTTGACGTTTGGACGCTTCTCGTGCTTCAAAAGCCGACTATTAAGCTACATCTGCATGAAAGGGTTCTGCATGAGCTCGCGTGCCATGGTGGTCGAATCGCCATGACCGGTTAGGCAAACGGTATCGGGCGGGAGAAGCCGGGCGAGCTTGGAGAGCGAGCGCAGAATCGCCGCCTCGTCTCCTCCAGAAAGATCGGTGCGGCCGTGCCCACCCGGAAACAGGGTGTCGCCCACAAAGGCAATGTTCCCCTGCTCGGTGGCAGCAAACAAGACGATCCCGCCCGGCGTATGCCCTGGCGTCTCGATCACCTGCAGGTAGATATCGCCCACCTCGATAGCATCTCCCTCGGCGAGCAGGTGCGTCGGCTCCCCGGGGTCAGGCGTCTCAATGCCCCACATAGCTCGCTGTTCCTCGATGTTCGCATGCGGCACCGCCACATCCTTAGCACACAGCTCATACTGGCAGCCCTCGCCAAAGGTGGTTCGCACGCCTGCAACACCACCAACATGATCGGCATGGCCATGAGTGCATACGGCGCCAAACACGCGTACGCCGGGATGCTCGGCTCGAATATGCTCCACCAAGCGCTCGCCTTCCCATGCGGGGTCGATAATCACGCACTCATTGTCCGAAATGACAGCATAGCTATTGGTCTGAATGGGACCGTTTACGAGCGTCTCGATCTCGACCGATCCCTTGGGAGTTAAATCCAAGGACACAGCACTCATGTCCCTCTCCTCTCTATAGAACTCGAGGCATCAAACGATGCCTCGAGTGTAGCGAATATCGATAATGTGGCACGTTCGTCGCGACTAAACGCGGCGCTTAAGCTGGGCTCCACCCTCGCCGGGCATCAAGCGACGCGCGTCGTAGACCGAGTCAACGCTGCTGATAGAGGCCAGCAGCGGATCCAGACCACTCGCGTCCGAGATCTCGACCATAAAGCGCAGGGTTGCAATACCCTCGCGGTTGGTCGACGTGGCGGCAGAAAGGATATTGCCACCCGCATCGCCAATGGCAATGGTGACATCCTTGAGCAGGCCCATGCGGTCCAGGCACTCGACCACGATCTCGACCTGGAAGAGGGTGTCGGCAGCGCCGTCCCATTCCACATCGATCATGCGCTCGGGATGCTCCATAAGACCCTTGACGTTGGGGCAGTTGGCGCGATGCACCGAAACGCCACGACCGCGCGTGATGAAGCCGACGATGTCGTCGCCCGTCACGGGGTTGCAGCAATGGGCCAGACGGACCAGCAGGCCGCTGTTGCTCTCGCCCTTGACGATAATGCCGTTGCTGGCGCTCTTGCCGCGCTTTTGCGGCTTGCGGTTGGAGCCGCGGGCAGGCTGCTTGACAACCTCGGCGATAGCCTCGGCCTTGGTGAGCTGTTCCTCGGGTTTGGGGTCCAAGATTTGCTCGACCTTATTGCCAACGGCACGTGGGGCGACTTTGCCCGCACCAACGGCGGCAAACAGGTCCTCGAGCTGCTTATAGTTAAACTGCTCCGCCACGGCGTTGAGCGCACGCGTGGATCGTGGCGTAGAGATGCCATATCCGCGCTTGCGCAGGTCCTTAGCCAGTATATCGCGGCCGGCGGCAGCGTCGTCGTCCTTGGTCGCGGCGGCGAAGTAACGGCGGATCTTTGACTTGGCGGAAGGTGTCTTAACGATCTTGAGCCAATCACGCGACGGCTTGGAACTCTTGTTGGTCAGAATCTCGACACGGTCGCCCGTCTTGATCTCGTGCGTGAGCGGGGCCACCGCACCGTTGATCTTAGCGCCGACGCAGTGGTTTCCCACCTCGGTGTGAACGGCGTAGGCAAAGTCGAGCGGCGTGGAGCCGGCACGAAGCGCCATGACCTCGCCCTTGGGCGTAAAGACGAAAATCTCCTGATCGAAGAGGTCGACCTTCAGCGAATGCAGGTATTCCTTGGCGTCGGTGATCTCATCAGACGCAGCCCAATCGAGCGAATGTTTGAGCCAGTTAATCTGGTCGTCCAAGCGCTGGGCATCATTGGTCTTAGACGCGGACGATCCGCCCGACTTCTTATAGAGCCAGTGGGCGGCAATACCGTACTCGGCCTGCTCGTGCATCTCGTAGGTACGAATCTGAATCTCGAGCGGACGAGCCGTGGGGCCGATAACCGTCGTGTGGAGCGACTGGTAGTTATTGACCTTGGGCATGGCGATATAGTCTTTAAAGCGCCCGGGCATGGGGTGCCACAGCGTATGCACCGCACCGAGCGTGGAATAGCAATCGCGCACCGAATGCGTGATGACGCGCAGTGCCACCAGGTCGTAGATCTCGGAAAATTCCTTGCCCTTGCGCTTCATCTTTTGGTAGATGGACCAATAGTGCTTGGAACGGCCGTTGATCTGAAAGTCCTCCAGGCCAATGCGGTTGAGCTCGTCGGTGAGTGTCTTGATGGTCTCGGCCAGATAGCGCTCACGGACCTCGCGCGACTCCGCCACCATGCGTGCGATGCGCTGGTAGGCGTCGGGTTCAAGGTAGAAGAAGGACAGATCCTCGAGTTCCCATTTAATGGAGCTCATGCCCAGACGGTCGGCCAGGGGCGCATACACGTCCATGGTCTCGCGGGCCTTAAACAGGCGACGGTCCTCACGCAGGGCCGCAAGGGTGCGCATGTTGTGCAGACGGTCGGCAAGCTTAACGATGATGACGCGGATGTCCTTGGACATGGCGAGAAACATCTTGCGCAGCGTGAGCGCCTGTTTCTCGTCCATGCTGTCGACTTCGATGTTGGTGAGCTTGGTCACGCCATCGACGAGCTCGGCCACCGTATCGCCAAACAGGCCGGAAACATCGGCAAGCGAGGTCTCGGTATCCTCGACGGTATCGTGCAGCAGCGCGGCGCACACCACATCGCAGTCCATCTTGAGATCGGCCAAAATGATGGCTACCTCGACGGGATGGTTGATGTACATCTCACCCGAGCGGCGCTTTTGGTTGCAGTGCTTCTCGGCAGCAAAACAATAGGCCTGCTCCACCTTAGAAAAGTCGTCCTCATTCATATATTTGAGGCACAGGCGCTCCAGCTTGTCGTAGCTGTCCGCCATAATCTCGGGCGGCAGCTCATCGGCATGCTTATAGTGCTCCATCTCCGAGAACGGCTGGAGGGCGGAATCATGGGCGGTACGGGCTGCGGCATCCATCGAGGTCCCCTTCCCCTAGGCCCGCGGTACGATCGGGCGGTTAACTTTGGCTAGCATATCAGAAGCGCACGAATCGAGCGCCCAACTCCGGAAAGCCGAGAACTCCATGCGCGAGCGCAAGCCCTCCAAATAGCGAATTGACCTGCTCAATTGCACACGGCCGGGGTTTTCGGCCATCGCGATGCGACGGGTGTCGTCAAACCCCGAAACGCGACAGAAGCCAAGCTCTTCGAAGATTCCCAGGCCACTTTCCACCGAGCGCTCGTCGACCGGCGTGCGAGCATCGATGGCAAGGCACATCTGCGCGATGTCGATATCGCTCGCGCTAAAGGAATCGTCCCCGGTCTTGCCGCGGTTGGAGCGCCACATGGTTTGCAGCGCGCGATAGAGCGTGACGAGCTCGTCGCGCTCGGGCGCATAGCAGTCGAGTAGGCGCTCGTTAATGCGGGCGTCGCGCGACGAATAGAGCAGGTGAATCACGGCGGGCTGTCCATCGCGACCGGCGCGGCCACTCATCTGGTTAAACTCAATCGCGCCAAACGGCATGTGATAGAGCACGACATGGCGAATATCGGGAAGGTTGACGCCCTCGCCAAAGGCCGAAGTCGAGACGATGCAACTGAGGCTGCCGTCTCGGAATGCTTCCTCCACGCGGCGGCGATCGGGGCGCGCAAGACCCGCGTTATAGAACGCGATATGGGTTGCGCAATCGGGCACACGCTTGCGCAACGTCTTGGCGAGCGCCACGGACTGGTCGCGCGAATTAACGTAGATGACGGTCTTCTCCCCCGTCGCCACGATCGACACCAAACGGTTCTCGCGGCTCGCAAGGTCGCGGTCGTCCTCGAGCTGTAGGTTCTCGCGCACCGTCTCGTCGACCACCGTGCGAGTGATCGGCAGCATGCGGGCAAGCTCGGCCACGACCGGAGCCGTTGCGGTGGCAGTCGTGGCCAGAACGACCGGATCGCCCAGGGCTTTGAGGATATCGGGCATGTCGAGATAGGCGCTGCGGTCGCCGCCCTTGGCAAGGCCGGCGTGGTGCGCCTCATCGATAACGACAAAGCCGATACGGCCCGAACGCGCGAAGCGGTCGCGGTGAATAGACAGGAACTCGGGCGTCGTGAGCACGATGCCGGTGCGGCCCGAAGCCAGGCCGGCGAACACGTCATCGCGTGCGGCTTCCACGGTCTCGCCGGTCAGCACGCCAACGCCAATGCCAAGCGCTGCCATCGTCGACGAGAGATGATAGGCCTGGTCGGCAACGAGCGCGCGCAGCGGATAGACAAAGATGCTCGCACGTCCGCGAAGGACAGCCTCGCGCGCAGCATGTACATGGAAGATGAGAGACTTGCCGCGGCCCGTTCCCATAACGGCCAAGACGCTCTGGTGGTCAGCCAAGGCATCGAGTGCCTCAACCTGTGCGCGGTGCGGCTGGTTCGATCCGATAAAGCTATGGATAAGCGAGCGCGTGAGCTCGGTATAGGAAAGCTGGGCGAGCGTCTCGCGCTTACGCGACTCCAGGCGCAGGCCGGAATCCGCCGGCTGCACGCCACGACGAAGCTCGCATGCCGGATCGTCGACGCTGGGCAGCGTGGTATCGCGGACCAGAACATCCTTGATCATGAGCTTGGGCTTCACACGCCCCTGCCAATGCTCGGCAACGGCCTCGAACACCAAGTCGACAGCGCTATCGCAGTTGATGAGCTTATCGATTTGCGGCACGCGGAACATAATGGCCGGCACACTCGCGGCGCCATCGGTCGCCACAAAGCGCATGTGCTCGCCGGTTTTGCCCACCACGGCGCGATCGCACATTGTCACGCCCTCGGCCGCCAACAGCGGCACCTTGTTGCCCTGGCCAAACGGCTCAAGACGGGAGATCTGCTCGATGGTCTCAATATTCAGCTCGAAAAGGTCGACGGTGGCGGCGACCTCGTCGGTGTCTTCAAAGTCCTCGGCGGGAAGCTCCGATAGCACGGCGGAAAGGCGGCGGCGGAACTCATCGAGCTTGGATGCCTCGATGGTCACACCCACCGCACCGGCATGTCCGCCGCGACGAATCAGCAGGTCGGAACAGCGCTCGACGGCGTCAAACAGGTTAACTTTGCCCACCGAGCGACCAGAGCCGCGCGCGATACCGTCCTCGATCGAGAACAGCAGCGCCGGCACGTGATAGCGGTTGGTCAGACGGCTTGCCACGATGCCCTTGACGCCCTCGTGCCAGCCCTCGCCACCCACGACGATTGCGCGTCCGCCGTCATAGGTCTTCTCGACCTTTGCCATGGCATCGCGCGTGAGCTCCGCCTCGATCTCACGGCGCTGGCGGTTGATTTCCTCGAGCTCAGCCGCCAGCGCGCTTGCTTCGATGGGATCGCGGGCAAGCAGCAGGTCGAGCGCCAGCTTGGGATCGGCCATGCGACCGGCAGCGTTTAAGCGGGGAATGAGCGAGAACGATAGGCCATCCGCCGTAATGCTCGAAAGGTCCGCCTTGGCGAGCGCGGCAAGCGCGATATAGCCGGGACGAGCGGTTACGCGCATCTGCTGGATGCCCTCGGCAACCAGCGCGCGGTTCTCGGGCGTGAGCGGCATCATGTCGGACACGGTGCCCAGCGCCGCGACCTCGATTAGCGAACGCCAATACGACGGCTTGCCCAAGCGCTCACCCAGGACTTGCACCAGCTTGAGCGCCACACCAGCACCGGCAAGTTCACGCGAGGGTCCCTCATCCTCGAGCTTGGGGTCGGTCAGGGGCACGCTCTGCGGCACCTGGTCGGAGGGCTCGTGATGGTCCGTAACCACCAGATCGATTCCCAGGCTCTCCAGATAGGAAACCTCTTCCTTGGCGGCAATGCCGTTATCGACGGTCACGATCAACTGGGGGCGAGCGAGCTCGTTAACGCGGTCGAGCGCCGCGCGCGAGAGACCGTAGCCCTCGTCAAAGCGATGCGGAATAAACGGCGTGACATCGGCGCCAAACGTGCGCAGTGCCTCGGTTAACAGGCAGGTCGACGTAATACCGTCAACGTCAAAATCGCCAAAGACCGCGATGTGCTCGTGGTTGCGAATAGCACGCTCGACGCGGTCGGCAACGACCGACATGCCCGGGATAATGAGTGGGTCAGCCCAGTCGCGATCGAGCGAAGGCGTCAAAAACAGCTGGCCTTCTTCGATGGATGTAATGCCGTGCGCAACCATAATGCGCGCCACCAGCCCGGGTATTCCCAGGCCAGCCGAAAGCTCCTTTTCGAGTTCGGGATTTTGCTGAGCGACCGCCCAGCGATGCGTCGTCTTAAGCGATGACATAGGCGCCCACCCCCGATAGGGGCAGGTCGCCGCGATACCTCTCACGGTTCATAGCGATGAGTCCTCTGTGTATGCCCGCTTCGGCAGGCAGATCTGTTGAACGAATTTATTATACCGTGCAGCGCGGACGCAAATCGCCGCAGTACGCCGCGGTTTCGGTAAACGATGCCGGTAATAGCCTCGAAATATTCAGGCGTTTCTGACGCACGGACGCACGCGAGCGTCTAGCATATCCATTCAAAACGGATTCACGAACAAAGGGAGTCACAAGAGCATATGAAGCAATGGGTTGGACTGGGCAAGTTTCTCGCGGGGCACATGCAGGTCATCGTTCCGATTTGCGTGGCGCTCGGCGTGCTCTTTCCCCAACAGATTGGCGCACTCAAGCCCATCGTTCCCACCTTGTTTGCCTTTATGACGTTTCAGGGTGCGCTCAGCAACACCTTTCACCAGGTAACCGAGGTGTTCCGCCGTCCTCTGCACCTGGTCTTGGCGCTGCTCGTCTCGGCGGTGTTTATTCCCATCGCGGCGTATGCCATGGGGTCACTCTTCTTTGGCTCCAACCCCAACCTTGTCTGCGGCATCGTGCTCGAGTACAGCGTACCCGTGGCAGTCACTGCCTTTATGTGGATTAGCATGTTCGGCGGCAACGGCCCGCTCGCGCTCACCATCATCCTGACGTCCTCGGTCATCTCACCTGTGACGATTCCGCTTACGCTCAAGCTCCTGCTGGGCGCCACCGTCTCGATCGATGTTCCGGGCATGATGCAGAACATGGCCTTTATGATCGCCATCCCCGCCGTGCTCGGCATCGTGATCAACGAACTCACGCGCGGATGGGGACACGAAAAGCTCTCGCCCGCGCTCTCGCCCGCCTGCAAGTTCATGATGATGGGCGTTATCGCGTCCAACTCCACCGCCATGAGTGAGTACGTGCTGCACATGAACGCGGAGCGCCTGGAAGTTGCCCTCTTTATTTTTATCTTCGCCATCAGCGGCTTTATCGTCGGCATTCTGGTCGCCCGCGTACTGCATCTGCCGTATAGCGAGACGACCACCATGTGCTTTACCTGCGGTATGCGCAATATCTCTTCGGGCGCCGTCATCGCCACGCAGTACTTTCCGGGCGAAGTCGTGTTTCCCGTCATGTGCGGAACGCTGTTTCAGCAGGTACTTGCCTCGCTTATCGGCCATCTCTTTGAGCACCTGACCAGCGAGGAGCGCGCAGCGCAGCGCAAGCGGGTCGAGGCCGGCCGCGACGCCATGGCACGCTAGTTTGTCCGCTTTGTTCGAGCGCTCCCCTTGTTACTCAAGCGCCATGGGATGAACACGCAGCCAGCGCGGGCTACGCCTCCAGCGGCACGATCTTGGTGCCATGCAGCTCGGAGACGCCAAGCGCCGCCGCCACGGCATCGCGGTTGGCCGTGGTAATGCCGCCGCCGGGAAGGATGGTCAGGCGCCCGGCCGCATACTCAACAAGGCGCGACAGGTGCTCCAGGTTGTCCTCGATCGCCGTGCCAGCGGCGCCGCCGTGCGTCAGGATGCGCGTAACGCCGCAATCAACAAGCGTATCGAGTGCGTCGAGCTGAGCCTCGGGGAAAAGCTGGTCAAATGCCATATGGAAGGTGATGTCGACGGGATCGCGCTTGCACTCCTCGGCTGCACATCCCGCAGCCATCACCAAGGCACCGAGTGTGAGCTCGTCGAGCGCCCATCCGCCAGCACAGCGTTTGCAGCAGCCAAAGACGAGGCCGTCGACACCGGCACTTACGGCAAGGCCCAGGTCCATCTCCATCATGCGCAGCTCGTCTTGGTTGTACTGGAAGTCGCCGCCGCGCGGACGAATCATGCACATCACGCGTGCATCGTGCTCGTGAGCATAGTTGACCGTAGCGCTGATAACGCCGGCGGAAGGCGTGGTGCCGCCAACGGCCAAGTTGTCGCACAGCTCAATGCGAACCGCACCGGCCTCGATAGCCGCCGGTACCCGCCCAAAGTTCTCGGCGCAAAACTCGTACAGCATAGATAGCCTCCAGAAGACATTTCTATTTCCACACGGCATTGTCGCACGTTAAATAGCAACCCGCACGATGGAACAAAACCTTGACAAGGAGTGTCCCAAAGTGCCGGCACATAAGGAGCGTCCCCAGGTGCCACCTTGAGCGATGGGCACTCATTTAAGTACGTCCCCAATGAGTACCCGCAGGGGACAGACAGACCGGACTCCCTATACGACAACTGTTGACATCATATACTATGTGTCATATAGTAGGTGTTACACAGTATACTACGAAAGGAGGTGTGCGGATGGAGGCACAGATGAAGCGCGGCTTCCTCGAGGCCTGCGTGCTCGCGGCCGTCTCGGGCGAGGAATCCTACGGCTATCAGATCGTGAAGGACGTGCCCGCGAGTATGGGGCTCACGGAATCCACGCTCTATCCGTTGCTCAAGCGCCTGGAGAAGGCGGGCTGCATCACCGCGCGCTCCGCCGAACACAACGGGCGGCTGCGGAGGTACTACCGCATCACGGACGCCGGGTGCGAGCGTATCGCCGAGTTCCTCGCCGAATGGCCATCCGTGCAGAAGATCTACCGTTACGTGGAGGGGGCGCACCATGACGCGCGATGAGTTCTTGAACCGACTGGGCGAGCTTCTGGCCTGCCTGCCGGCAGATCAGGTAAAGGAAACGCAGGAGTTCTACGCGGAGGCCATCGCCGACCGTATGGAGGACGGCATGACGGAGGCCGAGGCTGTGGCCGCCATGGGCACGCCCGGTGAGGTCGCCGAGGCAACGCTCGACGAACTGCCCGCCGTGCCGCGCGCGATCGCGAGGACCAAGCGCAAGAGCACGGCACTTCTATGGGCGCTCGCCATCGTGGGCTCTCCGATATGGATTCCGCTGCTGCTCGCGTTCGTCGCCGTTGCCGCTGCAGTCTACATCTGTATTTGGGTTCTTGCGCTCTGCGTGTGGATCGTGGCCGCGGCATTCGGGGGCGCGGGCCTGGTAGGGCTCCTGTTCGCCGTGGACGGCATCATTATCGGGCATGTTCCGTACGTTTTGGCCTCGATGGGAATTGGATTCGCTTCCATCGGTGTGGCGCTCCTCACGGGAGCCGGCGCCTGGACGGCGTCCAAGCAGATCGCGCGCCTCTCTGCCCTTTGGGCGAAGAAAGCCGTTTCGCCCTTCTGGAAAGATCGAGGCAATAAGAGCCGCATGGGCGCCGAAGCGGCGCCGCTCACGGCATAGGAAGGAGTGCAAACATGTCCAGCGTAAAAAGGATTTACCTTGCCGTAGCGGGTGGGCTTGTTGCCACGGGGCTCGTCCTGGCTGCTATCGGATTTGTGGCCTCCGGCTTTAACCTCGCTGTGCTCAACACGCAGATCGACCTGCGCGATGACACCATCATTCTGGGTGGTGTTGAAATAGACGACCCGACAGGGCTTCCACTCATCGAGCAGCTTGCCGAGGTCGGCGAGATCCATATTGGATCTGCAACGACTGGTTCGTCTTCTCCTCGCAAATGATCGAGCTCGTAGCAGCCGTCCCCCCCCCTTCGGGCGCACCACGACGGGCATGAGCACGCCGCGCTCGGAGCCTTTTTGCGAGACCTTCCGTCACGCTCTTCCTGCGTGGTGAACCGGTCATCGACCGACGAGAGGCTGATGGGAATCTCTCGACTTCGGGCCAATCCCGCTCACCGATCTGGTCTTCCTTCGTGATGCGCACATAAGCGAGCAGACACCGCGCAGAGCTTCAGCGCGGCCGCACTTCCACGTCTATGACGGAGGTGCCCGGCGGCGTCTTGGCGATCCCCTTGTTTGCAGGCGTTAGCGCGTGGGGATCGCCCACTCGGGGGTCGAGGTCGCCGAGGACGGCGGCGAACCTCGCGGTGTCATTCGACATCGCGAGGTTCCCGGACCATGACCACCTGGCCTCGTACCGCGGCATAGCCCCAAGGGTGAGGAGCTTCGGCACGTCGATCAGGGCGCCCGCGCAGCGTCGGCCGGTCCGCCGTTCGGCAGAACGGCGGAAGTCCCTAGCCGCCCAGGTAGGCTTTGCGGACGTTATCGTCGTGCAGGAGCTCTTGGCCGGTGCCAGTCATGGTGATCTTGCCGGTCTCGAGCACGTAGCCGCGTGTGGCGATCGAGAGCGCCATCTGCGCATTCTGCTCGACCAGAAGCACCGTGGTGCCGGCCTTGTGCAGGTCCTCGACAATCTGGAAAATCTGCTCAATCAGAATCGGCGCCAGGCCCATGGAAGGCTCGTCGAGCATGAGCAGCTTGGGGTTGCTCATAAGGGCACGGCCCATGACGAGCATCTGCTGCTCGCCGCCCGAAAGGGTGCCGGCGACCTGGCGGCGGCGCTCCTTCAGGCGCGGGAACTGCTCGTAGACGCGCTCAAGGCCCGGAGCAACCGTGGACTTGGGCTGTGTATAGGCGCCCATCTCCAGGTTCTCCTCGACCGTCATCTGCAAAAAGGCGCGACGGCCCTCGGGAACCTGGGCCAGGCCCTTGCCCACCAACTTGTCGGCAGGCGTATGGGTAATGTCCTCGCCCATAAACTTGATGGAGCCGGTCTTGGAACGCAACAGGCCCGAGACGGTTTTAAGCGTTGTAGACTTGCCGGCACCGTTGGCGCCAATCAGGGCCACGATCTCGCCCTCGTTGACGTTAAAGGAGATGTCCTTGATGGCGTGGATAGCGCCGTACCAGACGTTGATGTTGTAGACGGAAAGCATCGGCTCTGCCATTTAGTTCTCCCCCTTATCCTGCTTGCCCAGATATGCCTCAATAACGGCGTCGTTGTTCTGGATCTCCTCGGCCGTGCCCTTGGCGATGACCTTACCAAAGTTGAGCACGCAGATGCCCTCGCAGATGTTCATGACGAGCGACATATCATGCTCGATAAGCATAATGGCGATGCCAAAGGTGTCGCGGATCTTGACGATGTTCTCCATGAGCTCCGCGGTCTCGGACGGGTTCATGCCGGCGGCAGGCTCGTCGAGCAGCAGCAGTTTGGGGTTGGTGGCAAGCGCGCGGACGATCTCCAGACGACGCTGGGCGCCGTAAGGCAGCGAGCCGGCCTGCTCGTTTGCCAGGTGCTCCATATCAAAGATGGACAGCAGCTCCATGGCGCGCTCGTGGGCGGCCTTCTCGTGCTTCCAGTACGTCGGCAGACGCAGCACGCCCTCAAAACCAGAGTAGCGCTCCTGGTTGTGCAGGCCGACCTTAACGTTGTCCTCCACCGTCATGGTGTTGAACAGGCGAATGTTCTGGAAGGTACGGGCGATACCCATACGGTTGACCTGATAGACCGACTTGCCCGAGGTGTCCTCGCCGTCGAGCAGGATAGTACCGTGCGTGGGCTGGTACACCTTGGTGAGCAGGTTGAAGACCGTGGTCTTACCGGCACCGTTGGGACCGATCAGACCGGCGATCTCGGTCTTACCGATGGTCAGGCTAAAGTCGTCGACTGCCTTAAGGCCGCCAAATTCAATGCCCAAGTGGATGCACTCGAGCGCCGGGCGCTGGCCCAGGTCGCGGTCGGGAACGATGGCGCCAGAAGGATACGGGACCATCTTGCCCTTGTTGAACTCAAACTTACTGGGCATCGGCTGCTACCTCCTTCTTGGAAGCAAAGCGGTCCTTAATGCGTGCGAAGAACGCCTTGAGCTGCGGGTTGTTGGTAAAGATCATGACCAGGATCAGCACGATGGCGTAGATGAGCATGCGGTAGTCCGAGAACTGACGGAGCAGCTCGGGAAGCACCGTGAGCAACGCCGCCGCGATGACGGAGCCGCGCATATTGCCCAGACCGCCCAGGACCACGAATACCAGGATGAGGATGGACGTGTTGAAGTCGAACTTGGTGGCGGAAAGCTGCGAGAAGTTACCGCCGAAGAGGGCTCCGGCAGCGCCGGCGAGAGCGGCGGAAACCACGAAGGCGATCATGCGGTACTCGGTGACGGAGATGCCCACGGACTCGGCAGCGATCTTGTTGTCGCGCACGGCCATAATGGCACGGCCGGTACGGCTGCGAACCAGGTTGAGCACGATCACGAGTGCGACCATGACCAGGACGGCACCGGCGAGGAAGGTCGAGTACGTCGACACGCCCGATGCGCCCTGGGCGCCCTTGATGATGGCGGTGCCGTCCTCGAGCAGGTGCAGGTCGTCGATCGTGGAGTTACCTGTAATGTTAAAGATCACATGCAGGCCGCGGGAGTCGACGCCCACGATAAGGCAGGTGACGATCTCTTTGATGATCTCGCCAAAGGCCAGCGTCACGATAGCCAGGTAATCGCCGCTCAGGCGAAGGACCGGGATGCCGATCAAGAAGCCCAGGATGGCGGCAGCGATGGCGCCGACCACGATGCTGATGATAAGGCGCACCGGATCGGAGGGAACGGCGCTCTCCAGCGCGACGGCGGTGACGATTCCCGTATAGGCACCGACACTCATAAAGCCCGCGTGGCCCAGCGACAAGTCGCCCGCGATGCCGACGACGAGGTTAAGGGAGATGGCCATGACGATATAGGCCGTAATGGGAACCAGCTGACCGGCGATCATGCGCGGAATCATGTGGTTGGACTGCATAAAGAACACGATGGCGAACGCCACAAGGCACATGGCGTACGTAACAAAGTCGTGACGCGTCTGCTTGTCTTTAAGAAACTTCATAACGCTCACCTACACCTTCTCGGGGACGTACTTGCCCAAGAGGCCGGCAGGCTTGACGAGCAGGACGATGATCAGAACACCAAAGACGATGGAGTTGGCAAGGCTCGTGGAAATGTAGGCCTGCGCCATCGCCTCGATGATGCCGATGAGAATGCCACCGACAAAGGCGCCGGGGATGGAGCCGATACCGCCAAAGACGGCGGCGTCGAAGGCCTTGATGCCAGGCATGGCACCCGTCGTGGGCTGCAGCACCGGCGAGTAGGAGCACAGGAGCACGCCGGCGATGGCGGCAAGGGCAGAGCCGATGGCAAACGTCATCGAGATGGTGCGGTTGACGTTGATGCCCATGAGCTGAGCGGCGGCCTTGTCCTCGGACACGGCGCGCATGGCTTTGCCCATCTTGGTCTTACCTGTAAAGAACATCAGGCCGGCCATGATAACCAGGCAGGCGACGATGGTGACGAGCGACACGGCGCTCACGTTGAACTTGGCCAAGAACTCCGGCACCGGGAAGGTGACGAGCGAAGTGAAGTTCTTGGGCGTGGCGCCCCACAGAAGCTGCGCGGCATTCTGCAGGAAGTAGGACACGCCGATGGCCGTGATCAAAACGGCCAGCGGGCCTGCTTGGCGCAGCGGCTTATAGGCCAGACCCTCAATGAGAACACCGAGAACCGTGCAGACCACGCAAGAGAGAATTACAGATGCCCAGCCCGGGAGGCCGAGATACGACGTGGCGCAGAACGAGACATAGGCACCGACCATGATGACGTCGCCGTGAGCGAAGTTCAGCATCTTGGCGATACCGTAGACCATGGTGTAGCCCAACGCGATGATGGCGTAGACGCTGCCCATGGACAGGCCGTTGACCAGGTATTGGATAAAGACCGTCATGTTCCACATCCCCCTTTCGAATAGGTTTCCAGTTGATGTATGAAACAGGGACGTTACACTGTCCCTAGATACCAAGCAAGCAGGGAAGGCCAAAACCTCCCCTGCTTGGGATCAAAACCGCTCTATGTAAGGCGGTCTATTAGGCCTGTACGTACTTGCCATCGGTGATAACGTACGCCGTGGGGTCCTTCTGGACCTGACCCTTATCGTTCCAGGTGAGCTTGCCGGTCAGACCGTCAACGGTAATCTTGAGCATAGCCTTGGGCAGCTTCTCGGCGACCTCGGTCGGATCGGCGTCGACACCAAGACCGGCCTCCTTGAGGGCCTCAGCCACCGCGTGCACGCCATCGTAGGCGTCGGCGGCAAACTGGTCGGGGGTATCGCCGTACTTATCCTTGTAAGCGTTGACGAAGTCGGCATTCTTCTCGTCGTCGGCGGAGAACGGGGTCATAAGCAGCAGGCCCTCGGCAAGAGAAGTGTCGAAGCCCTCAACGCCCAGGACGCCGTCCATGCCGTCGCAGCCCATCATCTTGACGTCGTAGCCCATGTCCTTGGCGTTCTTGAGCAGGACGGACGCCGGCGTGTAGTAGATCGGCGCGAAGATCATGGTGGCGCCGGCCTGCTTGGCCTTGGTCAGCTGGTTGGTAAAGCTCGTGGCAGAGTCGTCCTTAAAGGTCTCCTCGTCAACAATCTCGAGCTTAGACTCAGCGGCCTGGGCCTTAAAGGAATCTGCGATACCCGAAGAATAGGCGTCGCCGGAGTTATAGAACAGTACGAACTTCTCGTCCGCATACTTCTGCGCCAGGAACTTGGCAGCGTTGACGCCCTGGTTGGGGTCGGTAAAGCAAACCTGGAAGACGCAATCCTTGCCGTCGGTGACGTCCTCGGAGGACGCGGACGGGGTGATCATGAACGTCTTGGGGTCGTTACCGCACTCTGCGGCAACGGCAACCGACGCACCCGTGGTGGTCGGGCCGACAAGGGCCTGCATGCCCCAGTCGAGCAGGGTATTAAAGGCGTTGACGGCCTTCTCGCCGTCGGCCTGGTCGTCCTCGGCCTTGCTGGCAAGCGGCAGCTCCTTGGTGGAGAAGTCCTTGCAGCCAAGCTCGACGCCCTGGGTAACGGACTTGCCGTAGGACGCGGCGGCACCGGTCAGCGGGCCGATGGTGCCGATCTTAAACGAAGCGTCGCCCGAAGCGGAACCGCTGTCGCCGCCGTTGGAGGAGCAGCCAGCTAGAATGGACATCGCCCCCAGACCTGCTGCGCTCGCGATAACGCTCCTGCGATTCATAACAGGGTTCAATGACTTACCGGTGAGGCTCGACATGCGGCTCTCCTCTCAAATCTCGTCGGGTTTCGGTTACCCAACAGGCCATCCTTCGCCGTGTTCGGCGTTCGCAAAATAGTAGACGCTTTAGTTGAGAAAAGTGGCGATTATTTCAACTATTCTTTTGTTTTGTCCGTTTATCCATAATTATGCGTATTTCTATTGGTTTATGCAGTTTAGCCACTTTATTGTGTGAAAGTAATGTTTCCATTCTGTTACAAGCTTCCCTGTCCTGATTAAAACGGCCTCACCGGTAGCGCTTTATACGCACTTAGGCGGCGATGTACTTGCCGTCCTGGATCACATAGGCTGTAGCGGGCTTCTCGACTTGGCCCTCGTCGTTCCACGTGAGCTCGCCCGTCAGGCCCTCGATCTTGATCTTGCGCATGGCCTTGGCAAGATCGCCGGCAATGTCGGCGCCGTCGGCCGTAATATCGATGTCTGCCTTATCGATAGCCTCGACAATCGCATGGACGCAGTCATAGGCATCGGCGGCAAACTGGTTGGGCGTCTCGTCGTAGGCGTCCTTATATGCCTTGACAAAGTCGGCGTTCTTCTCATCGTCGGCAGAGAACGGGGTCATGAGCAGCACGCCCTCGGCAAGGGAGGTGTCGAAGCCCTCAACGGAGAGCAGGCCGTCCATGCCGTCGGTACCCATGAGGGTCATGTCGTATCCCATGTCCTTGGCGTTCTTGAGCAAAACGGACGCCGGCGTGTAGTAGATCGGCGCAAAGATGAGCGTGGCGCCGGCCTCCTTGGCCTTGGTGAGCTGGTTGGTAAAGCTCGTGGAGGAGTCGTCCTTAAAGGTCTCGGTATCGACGATATCAAGTTTGGACTCCTTGGCCTGCTCGGCAAAGGCATCGGCAACACCCGAGCTGTACGTATCGCCGGAGTTGTAGAACAGGGCGATCTTGGCGTCTGCATACTTCTCGGCCAAAAACTTGGCAGCACTCGCGCCCATGGTGGGGTCGGTAAAGCAAACCTGGAAAACCGTGGTCTTGTCCTTGGTGACGTCGAGGGACGAAGCAGAGGGCGTGACCATGAGCATATCGTCGGCGATCTCGCCCGAGACAGCGACGGCGGCACCAGTCGTGACGGGGCCGACGAGCGCCTGCATGCCCCAGTCGCACAGGGTATTGAAAGCGTTGATAGCCTTCTCGCCGTCGGCGACGTCATCCTCGGACTTAAGCGAGAGTTTGAGGTCCTTGGTCGAGAAATCCTTGGCGGCAAGCTTGGCACCCTTCTCGGCCGAAACGCCATAGGTTGCCGCGGCGCCGGTCAGAGGGCCGATGACACCGATCTTGAAGGTCTTGCCGTCATCGGCGGTGCCGCCGTCCGAGCCACCCGACGAGCAACCAGCGAGTGCGGCGGTGCTGCCGAGCGCCGCAGCGCCGGCGAGAAAGTTCCTACGGCTGAGCGTGCTGTTGATGTTGAACATGGTGTCCCCCTTTTTCGCTGGCCGCGGTGCGGCCGTCTTGCGGTACAGGGCAAACCTTATGGCGCAAACGTTGACAGTTTGTTACAGAAGTCCGTTTGTAGCGAGCGTGTTTCCAATGTTTCCGCAGCGTTTCGGGGGTGCCGTTTTGTGCGGCTCCTGTTGCCTGGCGAGCACGCGCCCCCGGTTCACGCTAGAATGCACTCAACCTTTAAGCGGTTAATCCATCCATAAGATGCACGAAGGAGCTATCTATGAGCGAATCCCTGCGCACCGTGAACGTCGGTCTGATCGGTCTGGGAACCGTCGGCGGCGGCGTGGCCCGTCTGATCAAGAGCCACCACGATGAGTACCTGGCAGCCTACGGCATCGACCTTAAGCTGACCCGCGCCTGCGCGCTTGCCTGGGAGCAGGCCGAGGCAGCCGGTATTGAGCGCGAGGCCTTTACGAGTGACTGGCATGACGTCGTCACCGACCCAGCCGTCGATATCGTCGTCGAACTCATCGGCGGCGAGCACCCCGCGGCCGAGATCTTCACCACCGCCTTTGAGCACGGCAAGCACGTCGTCTCTGCCAACAAGGCCTTGCTGGGCCGTCACGTCGAGACGCTTGCCGAGAAGGCGCGTGCGTGCGGCGTGCAGATTAAGTGCGAGGCCAGCTGCGGTGGCGGCATCCCCATTGTCAGCACACTCGAGCACGACCTGGTGGGTAACAAGATCCTGACCATCGCCGGCATCCTCAACGGCACCACCAACTACATCCTGTCGCGCATGGACGCCGAGGGCGCCGATTACGCTGACGTGCTCGCCGACGCACAGGCTAAGGGCTATGCCGAGGCCGACCCGTCCGCCGACGTCGACGGCTTCGATGCCGCCAGCAAGACGGCCATCCTCGCCTCCATCGGCTTTGGCACCCGCGTTACCACCGATGATGTGTACCAGCAGGGTATCCGCACCATCGGCGCCGAGGACATCGCCCAGGCCCGCGAGCTCGGCTACACCATCAAACTGCTCGGCATCGCCCGCAACACCGACGCTGGCGTCGACGTTCGCGTGCATCCCACGCTGATCCCCGCAGACCATATGCTCGCCAAGGTCAACGGCGCCATGAACGCCGTCTACGTGGTAGGCGACGCCGTGGGCGAGACCATGTTCTACGGCGCGGGCGCAGGCTCCTTCCCCACCGCGAGCGCCGTCGTGGGCGATATCCTGTCGCTCTCCGAGCAGATCAGCCGCGGCGTGGCTCCGCTGCCCGAGATTGAGCCCTATGGCCACAACCTCGCCTTTAAGCCCATGGACGAGCTCCAGACCAAGTACTATGTGCGCCTGAAGGTCGCCGACCGCGTGGGCGCCCTGTCCGAGACGGTCGACATCTTTGCCAAGCATAACATCTCGATCTCGCTCATCAACCAGGTCGAGGACGGCAAGTCGGGCGTCAGCGATGCCTGCTCGGTCATCTTCCTGACGCACCGCGCGCTCGAGAAGGACGTCCAGGCTGCCGCCGCCGAGCTTGCCAGCGTCGGCTGCGTGGCCGAGGTCGCCAACGTCCTGCGCATCGAGGACGTTGAGGCTTGGACCGAAGGCGTCATGGCGAACTAGCCCAACGCTCGCCTAGCAATACGCGCCTTGAGGGCTCCCGTCCGATGTGGGACGGGAGCCCTTTTGTCACCTGCCCTAAGCACAACGGCAAAGCACATTTGCGCGAGCCGCTCATCGGTAACGCGGGCTACCGTTCACCGATATGCAAACGCGGCCGATTCCGACTACCGCTACGCTGTGCTGCGAATGTCCGCCCGCGATGAGAGGAAGCACCATGTTGCTCGAGGGCAAGAAAGCAATCATCACCGGAGGCACACGCGGTATCGGCTATGCCATCGCCTGCCGTTTTATCGAGGAAGGCGCTGCCGTCACCGTCTTTGGCTCGCGCCAGGAGACTGCCGACACGGCCGTTGAGAAGCTGACAGCCGCCTATCCCGACGCCAAGGTCTGGGGTCGCTCCTGCGATCTCACCTCGCTCGAAGCCGTGACCGAGGCCTTTACCCAGGCTGCCGCTGACATGGGCGGCTTGGACACGGTCGTCAACAATGCCGGCATCTCCCAGCGCTCGCCGCTCCTTAACTATACGGCCGAGGAGTTCGCAAAGGTCATGGACCTTAACGTCGTCGCCGTCTTTAATGGCCACCAGGCTGCCGCCAAGATCATGACCGAGGCCGGCCACGGCGGCACCATCACTACCACAAGCTCGATGGTCGCCAAGTACGGCCAGCCCTCCGGCGTCGGTTACCCCACGTCCAAGTTTGCCGTCAACGGTATGGTCCAGTCGCTCTCGCGCGAGCTCGCTCCCATGGGCATCCGCGTCAACGCCGTCGCCCCCGGCGTGACTAAGACCGACATGGTCGCCAACCTGCCCGAAGAGGTCATCAAGCCCATCATCGCCACCATTCCGCTGGGTCGCATGGGCGAGCCCGAGGATGTCGCCAACGCCTTTGTTTTCCTGGCGAGCGACATGTCCTCCTATGTCGCGGGCGCCGTGCTCCCCGTCGACGGAGCCGCCCGCTCCTAAGGAGCCACAAGCTTTGGCTTCAAGTTTCAACATAGCTCAACCAAAAAGGCGCGCCGTCTGAATCAACTACAGACAGCGCGCCTTCTCCTGTTATGAAAGGGAAACTATGTCCCAGTATTTCGGATCAGAACGGGGCACGGTTTCCCCCAGGACCTCCTTGCGGAAACCACATCCCGTTCCGAGCCTTCAAAGCGGGACGCGGCTTCCCCGAGAAAGTATCGACTACTTACCGTCGTCGTCTTCGGCTTCTTCGCGCGCATAGAGCTCCAGCATGCGGCGGCGGTATTCGCGCACAGCGAGCTTGGCGCGCTCCAGGCGGCGGCGCTCACGCGGAGTCAGCTCGGACGGGTCGACCTCGTCTCCATAGGTCTTATCGGCAAGCAGGTGCGCCGCGTCCACGATGCGGGCATCGATGTGGCCGCTCGCTGCCTCGGCGGAAAGACGCTCGGCAATCGTATCGAGCGTAGGCAGGCCCTCGAATACGCGACCATGGCCATGCGAGGTCAGCAGCTCGTGCTCGCGCGCGAGCAAGCTCGCTAGGTCGTGGTGGGCGCGCAAGATGTCGAGCGCATCGGATGGATGCTCGGCAACCTCTGCCACGGCGGCGACCGGTGCGGCATCCACCACGCGGTAGAAGAGCTGCGCGAGCAATGGCATCAAGAACACCGTGATGGCACCGGCGGCAACCATGACCGACGCAATATCTTGCGACAGCGCGCCCGCGTTGACGGCAACGCTCGTAACGGCAACGATGATCGGCAGCGCCGTGGTGCAGTACAGGGCCACGGTAATGCGACCATACGCCGACACATCGCGCGTCGCAGGACAAATGCTCATGGAAATAAGAATAGGCACGGCACGAATAATCAACAACGCCACGATAAAGCCCACGAGCAGACCCGGGCGCGACGCCACGGCCGTCAGATCGATCTTTGCGCCCGATACGGTAAAGAACACCGGAATCAAAAAACCGTAGGCCAGACCGTCGAGCTTGGTCTCGAGCGTATGGTTGCCCTCGGGGATGATATAGCGCAGGACAAAGCCGGCGGCAAAAGAACCCAACACGATGTCGAGATCAAAGACGGCCGAGAACGCCACGAGCGTGACCAGGATGAGCACCGTCAGGCGCACGAAGGTCTGCGACGTGGTATCGGCGCGCTCCTCGACAAACGCAAAGAAGCGGCTGCCGACGCGCTTGGAGCGGCTTGGGACCACGGCCAGCAACACGCAAACCACCGCAAACAAGCCAAGGATTACGAGCGTTTGGATGCCAGTGCGGGCAGACAGCAGCACCGACATGGCGAGCACGGGACCGAGCTCGCCCCAAGTGCCATACGCGAGAATCGAGTCGCCCACGCGCGTGCCGGTGAGCGAGCGCTCGCGCATGATGGGCACAAGCGTACCGAGCGCCGTCGAAGTGAGGGCAAGCGTCACGGCGATACCGTCGAAATGACTGACTGAGAACCACGGGGTAAAGCGCACGGCAAGCCAGGCGATACCAAACGTGACGACCCACGTCGCCAAGCCGTAGCGCCCCTCGACGCCCGTGATGCTCTTGGGGTCGATCTCAAAGCCGGCAAGCAGGAACAAAAAGGCCAGGCCCAGCTCGGACACAAGCGAGACCTCAGCATCTACATGGATGACGCCGAGCATATGGGGTCCCAGTACCGCGCCGAGCACGAGCAAAAAGACCGTCTCGGGAACGGGTTTTCCGGGAATCGCCGAGGCGATAAAAGGACTCGCAAAGGCCACGAGTGCGATGATGGCGAGCGAAACGAATGCCATGTGATGCCTTTCTCTTGTTTGCGCTTCACTGTAGCACCCTCGCCGTCCTCAACGCGCCGCGAGCTGTCGTATCATAGTGAGGTTTACAAACATGTGGCTCAAGGCGACCGCAGGGCAGACCCCGCAAACCGACCGCTGCCGCATACCGTACCGTACGCCCAACCGATCAGGAAGGCAGGAACCAATGGTCTCTCGTATCTACGTGGAGAAGAAACCCGGGTTCGACGTCGAGGCTCAGCAGCTCAAGGGCGAGCTGACCGAAATTCTCGGCATCAAGGGCATCGAGGCCCTGAGGATTATCAACCGCTACGACGTCGAGGGCATCGACAAGGAGCTTTTCCGGTCCTGCGTGCCGACCGTCTTTAGCGAGCCCCAGGTCGATGTGACCTACGACGAGCTCCCCGCAAGCGATGGCGCCGTCTTTGCCGTCGAATTCCTGCCTGGCCAGTTTGACCAGCGCGCCGACTCCGCCAGCGAGTGCGTGCAGCTCATCAGCCAGGGCGAGCGCCCCGCCGTGCGCTCCGCCAAGGTCTATATGATCTCGGGCGCTCTGGACGAGGCCGCCATTGATGCCATCAAGCACTACGTGGTGAACCCCGTCGAGGCGCGCATCGCCTCGCTCGACCTGCCCGAGACGCTGTACATGGAGACCCCCGAGCCCCAGCCCGTCGAGGTGCTCGACGGTTTCCGCGAGCTCGACGAAGCCGGCCTTGCCGCCTTTATTTCCGAGCGCGGCCTTGCCATGGACGAGGCGGACATCGCCTTCTGCCAGCAGTACTTCCGCGATGAGGATCGCGACCCCACCATCACCGAGATCCGCGTGATCGACACCTACTGGTCCGATCACTGCCGCCACACCACCTTCGGCACCGTCCTGGACGACGTGACGATCGACGACGCCGTGGTGCAGCAGGCCTTCGACCGCTACATGGAGATGCGCCACGAACTCGGTCGCGACACCAAGCCCGTCTGCCTCATGGACATGGGCACCATCGGCGCCAAGTACCTCAAGAAGACCGGCGTCATGACCGATGTCGACGAGTCCGAGGAGATCAACGCCTGCACCGTCAAGGTGAAGGTCGATGTCGACGGCGAGGACCAGGACTGGCTGTTCCTCTTTAAGAACGAGACCCACAACCACCCGACCGAGATCGAGCCCTTCGGCGGTGCCGCCACCTGCGTGGGCGGTGCCATCCGCGACCCGCTGTCGGGCCGCAGCTACGTGTACCAGGCCATGCGTGTCACCGGCGCCGGCGACCCCACCGTCCCCGTGTCCGAGACGCTCGAGGGCAAGCTGCCGCAGCGCAAGCTCGTAACCACCGCTGCCGCCGGCTACTCCAGCTACGGCAACCAGATCGGCCTTGCCACCGGCCAGGTCAACGAGCTCTATCACCCCGGCTACGTTGCCAAGCGCATGGAGGTCGGCGCCGTCGTGGGCGCTACCCCGGCAAACCACGTGCGTCGCGAGTGCCCCGCCCCCACCGACAAGATCATCCTGCTGGGCGGCCGCACCGGCCGTGACGGCATCGGCGGCGCCACCGGCTCCTCCAAGACCCAGAACACCGAGTCCATCGAGACCTCGGGCGCCGAGGTCCAGAAGGGCAACGCCCCGGTCGAGCGCAAGCTGCAGCGTCTGTTCCGCCGCGGCGACGCCTGCCGCCTGATCAAGCGCTGCAACGACTTTGGCGCCGGCGGCGTCTCAGTCGCCGTGGGCGAGCTTGCCGACGGCCTGTATGTCGACCTGGACACCGTGACCAAGAAGTACGACGGCCTGGACGGCACCGAGCTCGCCATTTCCGAGTCCCAGGAGCGCATGGCCTGCGCCGTCGCCGACGGTGACGTCGAGGAGTTCATGGGCTACGCCGCCGAGGAGAACCTCGAGGCGACCGTTATCGCCGAGGTTACCGCCGAGCCGCGCATGCGCATGGCCTGGAACGGTGTCGCCATCGTCGATCTGTCCCGCGAGTTCCTCAACTCCAACGGCGCGCCCAAGCACCAGGTCGCCCACGTCTGTGCCCGCAGCGTGTGGCAGCCCAGCTGGGCCGGCACCACGCTTGCCGAGCGCATGACCTCGCTTGTCACTGACCTCAACGTCGCCTCCAACAAGGGCCTGTCCGAGCGCTTCGACTCCACCATCGGTGCCGCAACCGTGCTCATGCCCTTTGGCGGCAAGACGCAGCTCACCCCGAGCTCGGCCATGGTTGCCAAGTTCCCCGTGGACGGCGAGACCACCACGGCGAGCGCTATGGCATGGGGCTTCAACCCCTACCTGATGGAGGCCGACCAGTTTGCGGGCGCCTACCTGTCCGTGGTTGAGTCCATCGCCAAGCTCGTGGCTGCCGGCTTTGAGCACAAGCGTGCCTATCTCTCCTTCCAGGAGTACTTCGAGCGTCTGCGCACCGAGGCCGAGCGCTGGGGCAAGCCCATGGCAGCCGTCCTGGGCGCCCTTATGGCCCAGGTCGATCTGGGTGCCGGTGCCATCGGCGGCAAGGACTCTATGAGCGGCTCGTTTGAGGACGAGGCCGGTGAGCTCAACGTTCCGCCGACCCTGATCAGCTTCGCTGTGGCCGTGGGCAAGGCCGCCCGTGCCGTCTCGCCCGAGTTCAAGGGTCTGACGCATCGCGTCGTGCGCATCGCCCCCGCCACCTATGGTGAGGACTACCGCCCCGACGCTCAGCAGCTGCTCGCCGCGTTTGACGCCGTCGAGGCGCTCACCGCCAACGGCGACGCCCTGGCCGTCTCCACGCCCGGCTACGGCTGCGGCGTCGAGAGCCTCTTTAAGATGTGCGTCGGCAACCAGATCGGCATCGAGCTTGCCGAGGACGTGGACGTGGAGAGCCTCTTCACCCCGCTCTACGGCAGCTTTATCGTCGAGCTCGCCGAGGACGCCGAGCTGCCCGAGGTCGCCGACGGCGTTGTCGTCGAGCCCCTGGGTACCACCGTCGAGGGCTATGTCATCGACACCGGCTCCGAAGTCATCGAGCTCGCTGAGCTCCAGGAGGCCTGGGAGAGCGGCATCGAGGGCGTCTTCGCCTACCGCAGCACCGGCGAGACCGCCGAGGTCGAGACCATCGACTTCCGCGCCAAGGATATCCACGTGTACGGCGGCGCCAAGATCGCCCGCCCGCGCGTAATCATCCCCGTGTTCCCCGGCAACAACTGCGAGTACGACAGCGCCCGCGCCTTCCGTGCCGCCGGTGCCGAGGCCGACACCTTCGTGATCAACAACCTCACGCCCGAGGCCGTCGCCGAGAGCACCCACGAGCTCGCCCGCCGCATCCGTGCAAGCCAGATCGTCATGATCCCCGGTGGCTTCTCGGGCGGTGACGAGCCCGATGGCTCCGCCAAGTTCATCACGGCGTTCTTCCGCGCTCCCGAGGTCACCGAGGCAGTCCGCGACCTGCTCAAGGCCCGCGATGGCCTGATGCTGGGCATCTGCAACGGCTTCCAGGCCCTGATCAAGCTCGGCCTGGTGCCCTACGGCGACATCGTCGACGCCACGCCCGATGCGCCCACGTTGACGTTCAACACCATCGGTCGCCACCAGAGCCGTCTGGTACGCACCCGCATCTCGTCCAACTTGTCCCCGTGGCTGTCGCAGTGCAGCCTGGACGACCCCTACACCGTCGCCATCAGCCACGGCGAGGGCCGCTTTGTCGCCAATGACGAAGTGCTCGCCCAGCTGATCGCCAACGGCCAGGTCGCCACGCAGTACGTGGGCGAGAACGGCAAGCCCAGCATGGATCTCTCCGTCAACCCCAACGGCTCCGCACTCGCCATCGAGGGCATCACGAGCCCCGACGGCCGCGTCCTGGGCAAGATGGGCCATGCCGAGCGTCGCGGCGACAACCTGTACCGCAACGTGCCCGAGCATGTCCCCGGCGACAAGTTCATGCCGATCTTTGAGAGCGGCGTAGCCTACTTCGCCTAAGCCTTTCCCATCGGGTACAATCCCCTCGGGTAACAACACCCGCCACCGACACATCCGGTGGCGGGTTCTTTTTTGCTTCGCGCATGTAGGAAGGACATCATGGAAAGCCGCAAGCCGTATCTCGCCACCCTGCCCGGACTCATCCTGGGCTGTCTTGTTTGCTGTGCACTCTGGGGATCGGCCTTTCCCTGCATCAAGATCGGCTACGCGCTCTTTGGTATCCCGGCGCACGATAGCGCCTCGCAGCTGCTCTTTGCGGGCTTGCGCTTCACGCTTGCCGGCGCCCTGGTTATCGTTGGGATGAGTGCGGCCCAACGCCGCCCCCTCATTCCGCAGGCTCGCGACATCAAGCCCATCTTTGTCTTGTCGCTCTTCCAGACTATCGGGCAGTACTTCTTTTTCTATCTGGGCCTCTCGTGCGCCAGCGCCATGTCGAGCTCCATCATCGAGGCCAGCGCCAACTTCCTCGCAATCCTCTTTGCCGCCCTAGCATTTCACACCGAGAAGCTCAATACGGCCAAGGTGCTTGGCTGTGCGCTGGGCTTTGCCGGCGTCGCGCTCGTCAACCTCTCGGGCGCAGATGGCACCTTTGGCTTCAGGCTCGATGGCGAGGGCTTTATCCTAGCCTCCACTGTCGCGGGTGCTCTTTCGACCTGCCTGATCGGCATCTTCTCGCGCAAGCACGACGGCGTCTTGCTTGCCGGGTGGCAGTTCTTGGTCGGCGGACTGGTCCTCACCGCCATCGGCTTTTTGATGGGCGGCGCGCTCTCCCCCACTGAAATCGCCCCCGCCATCGCGCTCATTATCTATATGGCACTCATTTCCGCCGTCGCGTACTCGCTATGGTCGCGTCTGCTTGCCGTCAACCCCGTCAGCCGTGTGTCGGTCTTTGGCTTTATGAATCCAGTCTTTGGCGTACTGTTAAGCGCGCTGCTGCTCGGCGAGGGCGCTGGCACGAGCCCTGTGACCGTACTTGTTGCCCTGCTGTTGGTCTGCGGCGGCATCATCATCGTCAACAGGCCCAAAAAGGCCTAATGAACTGCCCTTATTTAGCAGAGCGGATTCACATACTTTAGTTTAATGGAGTACATCGGAGAGCCGAGGGCCGCCACGCACGCCAGCGTGTGCCCCTTTTCCTAGCGTATCTGAACGCCGGCTTTCTTCTTCTCGCGCTTTACGCGGTAGAGCTCCGCGTCGGCAGCACGAAGCAAGTCTTGCCAGGTATCGACGCCATCACCAACCCGTGCGTAGCCGATGGACATCCGCAACAGATACGGAACCTCGGCGCGCGCGAGCTCATCGTTGATTGTCGCGCACAGATGCATGATATCCTGTTCCGCCACTGCCTTTTGGAGCACCACGAACTCATCGCCACCATAACGTGCGATAAAGCCGCCAGACGCCGAGCAGACTTCTTTGAGCGCAGCGGATATGACCTGAAGAGCGTGGTCGCCCTCCACATGCCCATAGCGATCGTTAATCTGCTTAAAGCCGTCGGCGTCCATCATAAGCAGATATACATCTTCGGCCTGATCCACATTTGAGAAGAGCGACAGCATATAGGTCTCAAAACGGTTGCGATTGTTAAGTCCAGTCAACGGGTCGGTCGAGATGAGCTGCTCCTGGTAGATGATGTAGAGCAGCAACATGCTAATCATTATGCCGACACAAAGGCCGGGCACCGAGTATACGACCTGAAAGGTACCGCCCACCAGGGCCGGAATGGCGAAAAATGCCAAGGTTCGATAGATGGCCTTCGTCTGCAGGCTCTCGACCCTGCGAGATTGCACAAATGCATGCAGGGACGTATGTATAACGTAACAGTAGCTGACGATGGGCTGGATCATATAGGCAAAGCCGCGACGATACACGCCCTGCGAATCGATATAGAACAGGGCGTGCGTCCAGTAACTGGTAAACGCCAGCACGACCACCAGAGCCGTAGGCAACGCAACAAGCACCACCCTATAGCGCGAGGTCAAAAGGCGAGAACCCTGCACCGTCTCGGAATAGATAAACCAAATGAGACACGCGATAGCAAAGAGCGAAAACGAAACCGCGTTGGAAATCCAGTTGGCCGTGATGCCTACAGGAGTGCTCAAGCCATCCGAGAGCGTCCAGATCATATCGAAGAAAATGTAGGCAGCAGACGTGTAGCCCAGCATGCTAAACAATAGCTGCTGGGTGCTCGAGAACAAGGAGCGACGACTTCGCACGGCAAGCCCGATAAGAACAATCATGCATAGCACGAATATCTCAATCTTGAGTGCCTTAACCACTAGCGCCACCCCTTCAATACCCAAGTGGTCAGAATCGCCCAATTCGAATCAGGGCAATAAACACCCCTTTACTCCGCAGGGGTAAAGGGGATAATAGCAGAGCGCCCGAACATCACTGCAAAACAGTTTCTGTTCGGGCGCCCATACGGCGCGAATTGCACACGCCGGCATCATTGATGGGTATCGATTGCTACTCGCCATCGATGTCAGTCGCGACGGCCTCCTCGATGGCCTCGACACCGACAGGCGACAGATCCTCCTTGCCTTGGCAGAACTTCTTGTCGACCCAGCCAGTCAGAATCGGAGCCATGATCGCCGTGATGATAACGGCGGTGGCGATCTGAGCGTACGCGATGGGCGCAAGCTCGGCGTAGCGCGGTGCGACCTCGGCGAGGGCAACCGGTGTGGTCATAGCCGTGCCGGCAATGGTGGAGCAAGCCACAGCGGCCTTGCCATTGCCGCCGCACAGACGCTCGAACGCAAAGGTGATGGGACCGACGACAAACAGCGTGACAAGGCCCAGCAAGATGCCGGAAATACCGCCGGTGATAAAGCTCGACAGGCTCATGGACGCACCGAGCTGAAATCCGATGACGGCAATCGCGGGATTGGCACCGGGAACCAGCAGGTTCTTGATAAACGGGAACAGGCTGCCCAGAACCATGCCAATAACGAGTGGCAAGATGGAGCCGATAATGGTGCCAATGGGAATGTTGGCGAGGCCGGAAACACCGAGGATGATCATCGTGACGGCGGGGCCAGCCGTAAAGAACAGGATACCGACGGCGCCCTGCTCAGACTCATCACCGAACTCGCCCATGATGCCCGTATAGAGCGCCATGTTGCAAAACGTGATGCCGCCGATGATAGACACGGAGCTCAGACCCAGGAAGTTGTCGTTAAAGAAATATGCCACGCCCAGGCCGAGAGCCGCTGCGACGACCAGCTTGGGGATCAGCACGACGATACCGGTCTTGATGGCACCCGGCGTGGACTTAAAGCTGATGCCGGCGCCCACAAACAGCAGGATCGCGGCGACGATGGCATTGGAGCCACCGCGGCAGGCAGCCGTAAAGAAGCCACCGATCTCAAAAACCTGCGGGCAGAAGGTGTTGAGCAAAAGACCGACGATCATCGGATAGATCATGATGTCGCCCGGGATGCGCGGGACCTTGAATTTCTTTTGCTCGTTGGCGGTCGCTTCCTGTGCCATGAAACCCCCATTTCCGCTGACGGGGTACAAAAGCCCACGTCACGCTTTGCTACAGTAAAGTTTGACCATGGTACCAGAAGAAATAGACCAGCTCGGTGAGAAATTCGATTCGTTGGACAGGGGCGCTAAACGTGCCCCGCTCTTATATGAGGCTCAAAACGATATAGAACACGATGCCCGAAACACAGCACCACAGCATCGATTTTGTCTTGACCGCCACGGCCACGACGCCGGCAGCCGCAATCCAGGGAACCAAGGCAGGCCAGGGTCCCGCGTCGAACGCGCCGGGGCTCACCAAGTCGTTGGCGACCAGCGCGGCAAAGGCAGCGGGCGGGATATAACCCAGGGCCTCGGTAATGCGGGGCGACAGCGTTCTCCCGCGCAAGGCAAACGCCGGCGCGATGCGAAAGAACGCGATAGCAGCCCACGACGACAGCCACAGAACCAAGAACTCGTTAACGGGCATCGCGGGCACCTCTTCCGTCAAATACAGCATCGCACGCCAACGCAATGGCAATGCCGGCCACGACGCTTGCCGGCACGGCAATATTCGTGAGGCCCAAGAACTTGCATACGGCGACGGACACCGCGCCCGAAACCGCCGCGACAACGTTGCCGCGCGACAGCCGCTGCGAAAAGAGCAGGCAGATAAAGAGCGAGGTGCAGACAAAGGCTGCAATGGCGGTGGGAACATCGACAACGGCGCCGACGATGGCGCCCATCGTACACGAAACGCCCCATGTTGCGATGAGAATCACGTTGAGCACGAAGGACTCGCGCGGGCCCCAATCCTCCCCTTCAACCAACTTGGCAAGCGAGATGCCATATGCCTCCTCGGTAAGTGTCGCGGCAACAGCCAGCGTCTGACGCTTCGAGGCACCCGTCAGATGCGGCGCGATCGATGCCGAGTAAAGCGCAAAGCGCGAGGAGATGGCAGCAACGCTCGCGACGATCGATGCTGCAGGCACGCCCGCCAGCCAAAGATTGCAGATCATAAACTGGCCGCTGCCCGTCACAAACGTGCTGCTCAGAGCAAAGACCATCCAGGGCTCCATTCCCGTCTGCCCCATGATCATTCCGCACGGCGCGCCTATTGCAACATAGGTAAGCATCACTGGCCAGACGATTTTAAAGATCCTAAGGACCATGCCACTCCCATTCTGGTAAGTCGTCTGCAGCGCGCCTTGCAACGCAGCAGAAATATCAACCGGTGGCAATAAAGTTCACCTACAATTGCCACCGGATCGAAAGACACAACTTTTTAGGAAGTCATTATGACAGCTATCGATCGAGACCGGGCGCGCGCGGCCTTCAAAAGCTACACCGATGCCTACGACGCCACCAACCCACGCATCGCGCTCAAAATCGAGCATACGTACCACGTGGCCGAGGCATGCGATGCCGTAGCGCGCGAGCAGGGCTGGTCGTCAGAAGATATTGACCTGGCATGGCTTTGCGGCCTGCTGCACGATATGGGCCGCTTTGAGCAGCTGCGACGCTGGGACACCTTTAAGGACGCCGAGAGCATGAGCCATGCAGTGCTGGGCATCGAGGTCCTCTTTGGCGAGAATCCCGCCGATGCACCCGCCGTAATGAGCATCCGCGACTTTATCGATGACCCGGCAGAAGATGAGCTCATCCGAGCGAGCATCGCCTATCACAGCGATTTCCGTCTACCCGCACAGCTCGACGAGCGCACGCGGAGCTTCTGCGACATCGTGCGCGATGGCGACAAGATCGACATTATGCGCACCATCGCCGACAGCACCGTCGACACCGTCCTCAAGGTGGATGAGGACACGTTTCTCGCCAGCCACTTCTCGACACCGGCGCTTACCGCCTTTGACGAGCACCGCTGCGTCGCGCGCGATGAGCGCGATGAGCCCGCCGACTTCTTGGTGGGGCTTATCTGCTTTATGTTTGAGCTCGTCTATCCGGCAAGCCGCGCGCTGGCGCGCGAGCAAGGCGATATCTACCGCCTGCTCGACGCGCCCTTTGGCATTACGCGGCCCTTTACCGACCCCGCCACGCAGGCAACCTGGAGCCGCCTAAAGGACGAGATGCGCGACTGGCTGGTGCGTGCCTAGCGCTCAAACTGGGCCAGCAGCTCCTCGACGACCTCGACGGCATCACCGACAACCTTGTACTGGGCAGCACCAAAGATGGGGGCATCCGGGTCCTCGTTGATGGCGATAATGCACTCCGCCCCACCGATGCCGGCAAGATGCTGGATGGCGCCCGAAACACCGATACTCACGAGAAGCTTGGGCGAGACCGATACACCCGTCTGGCCAATTTGGTGGCGATACTCCAACCAGCCTGCCTCCACAATGGGACGCGTGCAACCAAGCTCGGCACCCAGGGCATCGGCGAGCTTTCGCATCAGGGGCAGATTCTTCTTGGAGCCGATGCCGCGGCCCACCACGACCAGACGCTCGGCATCGGCAATTGAGGCCTGCTGTCCCCACTCCTCGGCGGGAATCGAGATCTCGACGCGGGCCTTAACGTCATCCGCAAGCACTACCTGGGTAATCGTGCCGGAGCGGCTATAGTCAAACTCGGGCGCCTTAAAGATGCCGGGGCGCACCGTTGCCATCTGAGGACGGTGGTTGGGGCAGATAATGGTGGCCATCAGGTTGCCGCCAAACGCCGGGCGCGTCTGCTGCAGCAGACCCGTCTCCGTATCCATAGAAAGCACCGTGCAATCGGCCGTAAGACCCGTCTGCAAGCGCACGGCCACACCGGGCGCCAGCTCGCGACCAAAGGCGGTCGCGCCGTACAGAATGGCCTCGGGCTTGCGCTCGGCTACCAAATCGCAGATCAAGCGAGCGTAGACCTCCGCGTCGTTCTGACGCAGGCGCTCGTCACGACAGACCAGAACTTCGTCCGCACCGGCGCAAATCAGATGCTCCAGGTCCCCGAGTGAGCCCTCGGGGCTCATGCCGACCAGTGCCACCAGACGGCAGCCGCGGGCATCGGCAAGCTCGCGCCCCTTGCCCATGAGCTCGAAGGCCACGGATGCAACGGCATCGTGCTCGTCAGTCTGCACGAAGATCCAGATGTCTCGATATGCGTCAAGGTCTGCCGCGCCGGCGGCCTCGTCGCGCTCAATCGAGATGGCGTTGACGGGGCAGGCGTCGACGCACCCACCGCACAGGATACAGCCGTCGGTTACGCGGGCACAGCGATTGGGGCGCTCACCCTCCACCACAATGCCGCCCGAGGCGCAGGCGCGAACGCAGCGACCGCAGCCGATACAGGCTTCGCTATCGATAATCAGCCCGCTCATCTATGCCATCCCCTCAATAATCTTGGCAAGTTTTACCGCCTGCTCGGACGCCGTTCCCTCAACGGCCTCGCACGTTTGGTCACGGTCGGGCACAAACGAGCGCACGACCTGCGTCGGTGATCCGGCAAGGCCGCAACGCGAGGGATCGGCGTTTACGTCGGCAGCGCTGGCCACACGCACGTCTGCATCCTCGGCCGCACGAATACCGGCAATACTCGGCATGCGCAGCTGGCCAATCTCCTTGGCGGTCGTCATCGCACACGGCATCTCCAGGTACACCGTCTCCTCGCCGGCATCGCAGCCGTGAACGAGCGCCAGCGAGCCACACGTCGTAAATCCCGCGCTCTGCACACAGCTCACGTCGGTCACGCAGGGGACCCCAAAGGCGCCGGCCAGCTCGGGGCCGATCTGGGCCGTATCGCCGTCCACTGCCATCTTGCCGCAGATGAGCAGGTCAAAGTCCTCATCGAGTGCCTCGATGCCGCATTTGAGGGCATAGGTGGTGGCTAGGGTATCGGCGCCCGCAAAGGCGCGATCGGTCAGCAGCAGCGCGTCGTCGGCACCGCGGGCGATGCAGTCGCGCAGCAGCGATTCGGTCGCGGGGATGCCCATCGACACCACCGTCACACGCACGTCCATGCCAAAGCCGATAAAGTCGTCCTTCAGCGCTAGCGCACATTCGAGAGCACTTGCATCGAAGGGATTAACGACCGCCTGCTTGCCATCACGCACGATAGTATTGGTCTTGGGGTCCATCTTGACCTCGGTGCTTCCGGGCACCGCCTTGACGCACACCACCATATGAAAATCACTCATCTTCACGCGCCCCCTTTCTGGACGAGCTCATCCAAGAGCTTCTCCGTAAACAGGTTGCCGCGACCCAGCTGGCCGGCAGGATCGAGCTGGAGTTTGAGATGCGCCGACTCGACCATGGCCTCGTGGCCGTACATCGTCTCCAAGAAGCCCGCCTTGATCTTGCCGACGCCGTGCTCAGCAGAAACGGCACCGCCCATGGCCGTGACCTCGGAAGCCCACTGGGCAAAGAGTTCTCCACCACGACGGTAGTCTTGCGCATCGCGCGGCAGGATGTTCACATGCAGATGGTTGTTCCCGATGTGTCCCCAGGCAGCAGACTCAAGCCCGCTTTCGGCCAGCGTGCGGCGATAGAGGACCACGACATCGGCAAGGCGTGCATTGGGCACCGACATATCCGATCCCAGCTTGGTAATGGTGGGGTCGGTGCGGCGACGCTCGTCAACGAGCATGTTGACACTCTCGGGGACCGCGTGGCGGAAAAACCGCTGGCATTCGCGATCGACTTCGGTGCGCGCGACCCATGTCGCATCGTCGCGGCCGCCCGCAAGCTCCAAAACCCATCCCAGGTGGTACAGCTCCTCGGTCGCCTGCGCCTCGTCGTCGCAGTCAAGCTCCACGTAGACACAGACCTTTGCCTCGTCGTCGAGCGCCGGCAGCGAGGCAAACGCCGTCGACTGCTCGCGCTGGCGACGTAGAATATCCAGGGCGCCAGCATCGAAGTACTCGATGGCAGCCGCATGGGACAGGACAGGGCGCACGGAATCGGTAAAGGACACCGCCTTGTCCTCGCTATCGAAAAAGCAACTCACACCCCATACGACCGAAGGTGCCGCCTGCAGGGCGATCTCGAGCTCGGTGACAACGCCGAGCGTGCCGCACGCGCCGATAAAGAGGTCGATGGCGTCCATATCGTCCGCAACGAAATAGCCTGAGGCATTTTTTGTCTCGGGCATGGTATAGCCGGGAAGATCGAGTTCGAGCGTACGGCCCGCTGCCGTCACGAGCGACAGGTGGCGGTCCTGGGCAAAAGCCTCGCCGCGCTGAAGCTCAAGCAAATCGCCATCAGCCAGCGCGACGTGGAGTCCCGTGATATGCGGGCGCATGGGACCGTAAGCGTAGCTGCGGGCGCCGGAGGCGTTGCATGCCGCCATGCCGCCCAGACAGGCAGATGCCTCGGTGGGATCGGTGGGAAAGAACTGCTCGGGGGACTCTTGGAACTCCTCGTAGGCCTCAAGCGATGCCTGGTCCCAACCAGCGGTCGGCAGTACCTTCTTGCTCAGCTGCTTACGCAGCTCCGAGAGCACAACGCCCGGCTCCACGCGCAGCAGAAATTGGTCTTGTTCATCGCGGCGAAGGCCCAAGTAGCGATTCATACGGGAAGTATTGAGGATATGCCCACCGTGGGGCACGGCACCGGCGGCAAGGCCGGTTCGGGCGCCCTGAACCGTTACCGGGACACGCTCGGCATGGAGCGTTTCCAAAATGGCACGGACCTCGTCTTCCGTTGTCGGAAACGAGATGCTCGATGCTTCGCCCGATGCGCGAGATTCATCGCGGCCATACTCTTCGAACTCGTCGGTGAAGGGTTTAATGGTTGCAGACACGCGAACTCCCCCTTTAGCTAACTACAGTGTTTGCAGGGAGATGTTACCGCATCGTTTCGTCGACGTGTTCGAGACCGTCTCCATAATTGGCGATTTTTACGTTTGTGCAATTCGGCGAACGGCAAGGCTTCCTCGGCAGACGATGCTTTTGACACATATCGCCCCGCCGTCGCCGACCGCTCGATTGTCGCTCGAAAAAAGTTGAAGTAATTTTTTCCACCTTTTACCTGCGGAGATGTCAATCCGTCAAGCATTTGGTCAGAAATTGGTCAAGTAGCGGCTGATACGGTCGGCGTCGACAGCCAAAACCGATAGAAGTTTTGGCCCCAGAAGCAGGGAGGTTCCCATGGCATATTACTGGCCCCAGTACGGCGTCGCCATCGAGGTCGACGACGATCCCTATCTCCTGCCTTTCGACGAAGAGGCGTTCCCCGATACGGCGGTCTACCACGTCACCACCGATGTTATCTGCGACCCCGAGTCGTTCTCGGCGCTCGCCCACCACATCGCGCGTATCCACGACATCGAGCTCCCTCACGACTTTGACGAGCTCATCTACTCACGCCGCCTGATGCTTCACATGCTCTTTGGAGCGGACCCGTCCACGTTCGCACGTGTCTACACCACCAAGGACGCCGCATGAGTGCGAAGAAGCCGCCCCGCCTCGCAGGACTGGGGCGTCGCAAGAAACTCGTCGTTGTCTGTCTGGCTATCGTCTGCGCCCTCATCGCCGTAGGGCTATACGCCTGGCAGTCGCAGCCCGTGCCCGAAGCGGGCGCCTCAGTCACGACGGCAGAGGGTAAATCGCGACAAGAAATCCAAGATGAGCTCGATGCCATCGTCCGCGACAACATGATGACGATTTCGGTCGCGCCGGTCGCTCAGCTACAGGAGGACGGCAAGCTGCGCGTCAACGTGCAAAACGTCCAAGACAATAAATTTCCCCAGCGATTCCGCGTCATCCAAAACGACGAGACCATGTACGAATCCGGTGTGGTCGAGACCGGCAAGACAATCGAGACGTGCCCCGCCGGCGACATCAAAGAAGGCGAGGCATACATCGAGATCCAGGCACTCGATGCCAAGACCCTCGACAGCCACGGCAATCCGACACGTGTCAAGGTACGGGTTGAGCAAGCCGAGAACTAGCTTTTTCGGCCGACGCGGCACCGCACGCAATTCACCAGCATTCGTCCAATCATCGCGGGGACGGCCCGCGGCGAATAGAAAGGAACGACCATGGACATCACCAGGAACATGAACGGAGCCAGAGCGCTCGTCGTGGGCGCAGGGCTCGCGCTCGCGCTCGCAATGGGCGCCGCCCCGACGCCAGCTCTGGCAGCCGGGCGCGTTGGAACCACGAAAGTAATGGTCAGGACCGAGATCGACAACGTAGAGTTCAAAGTTCCAACGGTTATTCCCTTCGTCGCCAAGGCCGACGGCACGCTTCAGGGCCCCTCAGAAGACGCGACCACCATCGACAACCATTCGGCCTACGGCATCCATGTCACTAACATGAAGATCGACGCCATGAACACCTGGACCATTGCCGCCGACGCCAAGGCCGGAACCGCGCAGAACTCCATCGACTTTAAGGTCGGCCCCGACGGCGCACTCCAGAACGCCAGCGCCGCAATGCAGGGGACGGGCCTCGATCTTTCCAAGAATGCAGCCTTCGACATGGGCTACCAGGGCATTGCCGGCGGCACGGACAAAATTAAGCTCAAGACAAGCGGAAACGTCGCCCGCGTCACGCGCGACATCTTCCACGTAACCGGCGAAGGCGATCAGGTTGCAACGATCACCTGGACGGTCGAGCCCGGTGCGCACACGGCATAAGGCCGTCGCCCTGGCCACCGCCGTCAGTATCCTAGCGTTTGGGCCAGCCATGGCCTTTGCCCAGCAAGAACAGGCACAGGCCGCCACGCAAGTGACGGTCGACCTCTCGGAGCTCGACCGCGGCGGCCGCGAGGAACCGTTGGCTCAGACAGGCGACAGACGATGGCTCTTGGCAGCAGGCGCCACAGCAGCAGGTGCGGGAACCACCGGCCTCGGTCTGCACATCAAACGCAGCCAGAAACGAAACACGGACAGGCCGCATTAAATTAGCTAAGGAGACCCCATGGCATCGAAGAACCTTTTGCCCGTCGTCGCACTCTGCGGCGCGCTCGCAACCGGAACGCCTGTCGCCGTTTGGGCGACTCCCGTCATGGCGGGCTCCTTACCAGCAGCCTTAAGTTCCGCACCAAATCCGTCGAGCGCCATTGCGTGCGAGCGTTTTTCGATCGCACAGGCCGCAATCTCAACCTCGGGATGCCTTCGTCGTAATACGGACGGCTCGATAGTCGTGGATATCAAGCGTTCGAACAAGGCAAACGGCTCCCAGGCGGGGTGCGCTGTCTGCACATGGCGCTCGGTTGTGCTCGATGCAGATGGCGATCCATGCAATTTAGAGCTGCGCATCGACATCGCTTCGGTCGATGACTCGGCGAACGGAGCGAAGGTCGCCTTCGACGGTGCGTTTTTTGAGAAAGGAGGCGGTATATGTCTGGGTTGCGCCGCCGCGAATGCAGACGATGTGCAGCCCACCCTCTCATTCACGGCATCGCTGCGGCTGACCAAGGCGGGCACCGATGCCATCGCGGCGGGAGAAGCATCCCTGCTGTTCTACGCCGCCAGTACCGAAGACACAGACATTCATTTCGAGAAGCCGGCCGGATCACTCAGCCTTACACGAGGGATAGAGGCAGGGCCTATTGAAATCGATGCCCACGCGCAAAGCAGGCAACGCATTCTTGCCGACCCGGCGCTTCTCGAGATGGAGTGGAACGGATCCGGAGCCGTCGGGATTGTCCCCTCCGCGCTTGACGCCAAGACGCTCCCCTCAGACGACGAACCCATCAACGCAACCGTACAAGAAGAGAGCACGGACAAAGAAGCAGGTGCGGGCGACACGCCGTCGCCGACAAGCAGCGTACCAGCTTCTTTCGAAGCACCGAATGAGCCCGCTACCGGTCCAAACGATCCCGAGCTCGCGGACAGTCTGGGGCTTGCTGATCCTCAGGAGATCGATGAAGGTAACTGCTGCGTGCTTGCCGCCCTCGACCACACAGAGGTCATCGACGCCGCGAACATCGAAGTTGCCGCCGCCAATCAGCCCGTCCGCAAGTCGGCCATCATCGCATTTCCTGAATCCATCGAAGTCGTCTTTTTGCCATCGGGCGAGGTCGTGGCCCCAACACTGCTCACCTTGTTGGGCGCCAAGAATACTCGAAACGAAATTAAAAAGGTCACGGTTGTCGACCCTGCAACCACCGCTAAACTGCGTCTATACGCCGTTGCCCCAGACGGAAGCAAGACCTTGGAATTCGATGGCGACACACTTCTAGCCTGGCGACGTCTGGACATTATGCAAGACGTTTCGTATCAGATCGAACTCGAAGGGTTTGATCGTGCCCGCGATGCCAATATCATCGCCGCGGCTATTGAATCCCCACAGCGGCTTATGACACTGCGCTTTGACTACTATCCCTATGTCCCGACAACCACCTGAGGCTTAAATGCTGCGCATCATTCCTAATACCACTTATATAACGTATTAGATGAGTCGCGATGTGCCTCGCATTTCGTTCTGCTACGATTGCCACGTTGGCATCAATACAGGAGGGCTCATGCCGGGCTTGGGAACAATCATCAACGTTGCGCTTTTAGTTGCGGGCGGTCTTTTGGGATTAGCGGGCGGCCGCTTCATTACACCGCGCATCCAAGACACGCTCATGAAAGCATCGGGGCTGTGCGTCCTGTTTATCGGCCTGGGCGGCACCATGCAAAAGATGCTCATCATCGATGGAAAGGCGCTAGCGACCACCGGTACCACCATGCTCATCGTCTCATTTGCGCTCGGTTCGCTCATCGGCGAGGCCATCAACTTGGAGGCCGCCATCGAGAACCTTGGCGAATGGCTCAAGCGCAAGACTGGCAGTGAGGGCGATAACGAGTTCACCAACGCTTTTGTCTCGACTTCACTCACCGTGTGCATCGGCGCCATGGCCATTGTGGGATCGATCCAGGACGGCCTGCTCGGCGACTGGTCAACGCTTGCCCTCAAGGGCGCACTGGACTGCATCATCGTCTGCACCATGACGGCCTCGCTTGGCCGCGGCTGCATCTTCTCCGCCCTGCCCGTCGCCGTGTTCCAGGGGACGATCACGTTGTTTGCCGGCGCGCTCTCCCCCATCATGACCACAGCTGCCCTCAACAGCCTTTCGCTCGTAGGCTCCATGCTCATCTTCTGCGTCGGCGTCAACCTCATCCGTCCTCAGACCTTCCGCACGGCCAATATGCTTCCCTCCGTCGTCATCGCCGTCATCTACGCCCTCCTGTTCTAAATCTATCAACGCAGCGGTATCTCGAACATCTGTTTGATGCTGTGCTATGATATGAGGTCACCGTAGCTGTGTTCGAGAGGAGGAGCGGTGGCCGACCAGGACATCAAGATGCTCATCGAGCGCATCATGGCCGAGGCCCGGACCCATCAGTCCGCCCGCTTCTCAAACGAAACCTACGCAGACGAGCCGATTCTCAAAACCGGCCGACAGATGCAGAACTTCCTCCCCGACCAATACCGCAAGATGCGTGAGATATCGCGTTGGCAAGAAGACCCAAAGGGCGGCGCGGGCCGTTGGCTTTCGGAAGCCGAACTTTTCTACCGCCAAGGCCTGCTGATGGCCGACTTTGAGGACGACTGTCCCTACAACGGCACCTTTAAGTCGTACTTTCCCACCTACAACGCCATGAGCGACCGGCAGTTGCGCGGCTACTTTACCTGGCGTGCCCAAGTGCGCCGCGGGAATATCGAGGAGACATCGACCTCGTTTGCCTTCTTGTATCTCTACGAGCTGATCTGCGGCATTGGCGTAGATGATCCGCTCGATGGTTTTAACAAGATCAAGGCTTTTTGGGATGTCTATCGCGCCTTCGAGCCCGGCATCGACCGGTTTGCGCGCGTGTGGCTGCAGGACTACGCCGTGTTCCACGGGCTCGACCCCAAGCTGCTTCGTGACTCTAAAACCGTCATGTTCGATAACGCCCTTATCGAGCTGCGGCGCGCGGCACGAGACCTTGTACCAGCACCGGCACCGTCGGACCAGGCGCCCAAGCGTCGCAAGGCCTCCGAGCCCACGCTCCCCCTTCCGCCCGACGAGGCGCGCGAGGAACGACTCATGGCCGCCATCAATGCCCTCTCCACGTACAACCTAAGTAACTCGCGGCTCGACCGCAGCCACCACCGCGATCTGCGCCACGTGGCGTGCGCCGCGTATGTCCGCATGACGCGCTACTATGACACGCACCGAAAGACTGGCATCATGGCGAGTTTATTTGGGGAGGAGACGGCCATGCCCTACACCATGTTTGCGTCGGCCGTATTCTTTGCGCCCGAGCGCCACGAGGACTGCGAATATCGCCTGGACCCCATTCACGTCTACCGCTGCCAAAACGGGTTTTGGGAATGCATGCGCATTCACGGCAGCAGACAAAAAAGTAGCAAGCTCGGTGAGATGATGCGCGCCTGCGACCAGCGCCTACGCCTGGCCCTGGACCCCGCCCATCCCCTTAAGGAAGAGAAGGTCCCCAAATATCTGGCCAAGATTATCGATGACGAGATTGTGGCATGGCTTTCATGGGATGCCGCACATCAGCCCGTCAAGATCGATATCGACCTGAGCCAGCTGGGGCACATTCGGAGCGCCGCCGCACAAACGCGCGAGGCGCTTTTGATCGACGAGGAGCGCGAAGACAGCACGCTTGCAGATGCCGAGACAGCGGACTCAGGGCAACCGGAAGCCGAGCCCGCGACCGCCGCGACGGTCGAGGCGGTCGCGGCGGCCGCAGGGCAGGACGAGGACGACGAGCCGACCATATCCACCGAACAGTTTGGCGTCGTGGCACCGCTTCTCGTGCCGACGCCCACGTCCGCAGCAACTGCCTCCGCTGACGCTGCGAACGAACTCGCACCAGCCGCAGCCGTCTATCTGCGCGCACTGCTCGAGCAGAACACGGCGCAGGCGGCGTCGGCGGTTGAGAGGTCGGGGCAGAGCGAGGACATGCTCGTCGATACCATCAACGAGGCGCTCTTTGACCTGGTGGGCGACACCGTAATTGAATTTAGCGCGGCAGGGCCGCAGATTATCGAGGACTACGAAGCAGACGTGAGAGGATACCTAGACCATGAGTGATACCGCATCCGCAGCACCTCGCGTGCCCAAGCGCGTCGCTGCCGTCATTCTCAACTCGCTCAAGGGCGGCGTGGTCCCGCGCATCGGCCTTCCTTACATCACCGTAGGGCGCGAGGTCGAGATCCGCGCCCTGCTCACCGATCTGAGTCTCATCGCCGACGGTGGCGCGAGCTTCCGCTTTCTGGTCGGTCGTTACGGCGCCGGCAAGAGCTTTTTGCTCCAGACCATCCGCACGCACGCCATGGGCGAGGGATTCGTCGTCGCTGATGCCGACCTGTCGCCCGAGCGCCGCCTGCAGGGCGGTCAGGGACAGGGCCTTGCCACCTACCGCGAGCTCATCCGCAATATATCGACCAAGACGCGCCCCGAGGGCGGTGCGCTCAACCTTATTCTGGATCGCTGGGTCGCCTCGTGTGCCGACGTCGACGAGTCGGTCGTCAATGCCCAACTGGCCCCGCTCGAGGAGATGGTCCACGGCTTCGACTTCACCCGCATGCTCCGCCGCTATCGCATGGCCGCATCCGGGGGCGACGAAGAGGCCATGAGCCGCGTGACCAAATGGATTCGCGGCGAATACCGCACCAAGAGCGAGGCACGCGCCGAGCTGGGCTCCTCGACCATCATCAGCGATGACGACTGGTACGACTACGTTAAGCTCATTGCGCGCTTTTTGGTCTGCAGCGGCTACAAGGGCATGCTGGTGCTCATCGACGAGCTCGTGAATCTGTATAAGATTCCCAACGCCATCACGCGCCAATACAACTACGAGAAGATCCTGACTATGTACAACGACACGCTCCAGGGCAAGGCGCAGTACCTGGGCATGATCATGGGCGGCACGCCAACCTCCATCGAAGACCGCCGCCGCGGCGTGTTCTCCTACGAGGCCCTGCGCAGCCGACTCGCTCAGGGTCGCTTTGCGCGCGAGGACCTTAAGGACATGCTCGCGCCCATCATCCGCCTGCAGCCACTCACCTATGAAGAGTTGCTGGTGCTCATCGAAAAACTCATGCAGATCCATGCCGGCTACTTTGGCTGGACACCCACGCTTACCGAAAACGACTTGGTGGACTTTCTCAAGATTGAGTTTGGCCGCGTGGGGGCCGACACGCATCTGACGCCCCGCGAGGTCATCCGCGACTTTATCGAACTGCTCGATATCCTGTGTCAAAACCCCGATGCTAACGTGGCCGAGCTGCTGCAAAGCGTCGGCGGCGACGCGTTGGCGCCGGCAACCGCAACAGGCGACACCGATACCGCAGGCGGCGACCGTAACTTCGCCGAATTCACCATCTAACCTGCCAATAAGCGACAGGTTTATTTTGGCAGGTTTTATCTGGGCAAACGTTGAGACTGTAATGCAGCAAGCCGTTGTCGGCAGCGTTGAGAGATTCGTTGTTGAAAGGAGGCCCCGTGAACGCCTTTGACCGCTACGCCCCGTTTATCCAAGACTTCATCTACTCCCACGATTGGGAGAGCCTACGCTCTATCCAGGTTGCAGCAGCTGATGCCATCTTTAACACGCAAGATAATGTGCTCCTGACGGCATCCACGGCTTCCGGCAAAACCGAGGCAGCCTTCTTTCCCATCCTGACCGAGTTTTGGGAGAACCCGCCCGCAAGCGTGGGCGCCCTCTACATTGGCCCCCTCAAGGCGCTCATCAACGACCAATTCGTCCGCCTCAACGACCTGTGCGAAGAAGCCGATATCCCCGTCTGGCACTGGCATGGCGATGTCTCGCAATCACACAAGGCCAAACTCATCAAAAAACCGAGCGGCATCCTACAGATTACGCCCGAGTCGCTCGAGGCGCTCCTGATCCATAAGCACATGGCGATCCCGCGCATGTTTTGCGACCTGCGCTATGTGGTTATCGACGAAGTCCATTCGCTCATGCGCGGCGACCGCGGCGGGCAGACGCTCTGTCTTATCGAGCGCCTCTCGCGCATGGCAGGCGTGCAGCCCCGCCGCATTGGCCTTTCGGCCACCATCGGCGACCCCGAGCGCACGGGCGCCTTTCTCTCGCAGGGAACGGGGCGCGACTGCGTTATCCCCCGCTTTGAGGAACCGCACCGCGTGTGGCGCATCTCCATGGAGCACTTCTACAACTCGGGCCCCCAGGCTCAGCAACGAGGATTCGTAGGCACAGGTCCACAAGAAGCCGAGGTGCTTGCTTGCGAGCGTATTGAGACGGCGGCGCCCGCGGCGCTGCCCGCATCCGGACAAGACATGTGCCACAGCGGACAGCTTACACAGGAAGAACACCGTCAACGTCGTGAGCAGGCGCGGGGCAAGGCCGCTCCCAAAGACCGTCGCACTTCCTCGGCCCCCGAGGGCGAAGTCGACATCCCACGAGCGACCGAGCAGGCGCTTCTCAACCCCACCGACACGGCGCCCGACAACGCCGACCCCGGCATGGGCTATATCTTTGAGCATACGCGCGGCCGCAAATGCCTGGTCTTTGCCAACTCGCGCGAGGAGGCAGAGGCCGTGTGCTCCATGCTGCGCAGCTACTGCGAGAGCCGGCACGAGCCCGACCGTTTTCTCATCCATCACGGCAATCTTTCGGCATCGCTACGCGAGACGGCCGAGGAGCTCATGCGCGACGAGGAGCAGACGCAGACAACCGTCACCACCTCTACGTTGGAGCTCGGTATCGATATCGGCCGCCTGGAGCGCGCCTTCCAGATTGACGCGCCGTTTACCGTTAGCTCCTTTTTGCAGCGCATGGGGCGCACGGGCCGTCGCGATCTTCCGCCCGAGATGTGGTTTGTCATGCGCGAGGAAGAGCCCGAGCCGCGCACGATGATGCCCGAAACCATTCCCTGGAAGCTCCTGCAGGGTATCGCGCTCGTACAACTCTATCGCGAGGAAAAGTGGGTCGAGCCACCCAAGCTCGATCGTCTCCCCTACAGCCTGCTCTATCACCAGACTATGTCGACCCTCACCAGCACCGGCGAGCTCACGCCGGCCGAACTTGCCCAGCGCGTGCTCACGCTCAGCTATTTCCACCGTGTCTCGGCAGACGATTACCGCGTGCTGCTACGTCACCTCATTAAGATCGACCATATCCAGGTCACCGAAGGTGGCGGGCTCATCGTGGGTCTCGCGGGCGAGCGCATCATCAACAACTTTAAGTTCTACGCCGTGTTCCAGGAAAACGAGGAGTTTACCGTCCGGAGCGAATCGGCCGAGCTGGGCACGATCGTTAATCCGCCCCCGCCCGGTGAGCGCATCGCCATCGCCGGACACTGTTGGATTGTCGAGGAAGTGGACTGGAAGCGCCACACTGTCTTTGCCACGCAGGTCAAGGGCCGGGTGCCGGCCTACTTTGGCGACTGCCCCGGCGACATTAACACGCATGTGCTCGAGCGCATGCGCAAGGCGCTCAACGAGCACGCGACATATCCGTACCTTATGGGTAACGCACGGGCCCGCTTGGCGCAGGCTCGTCATACCGCCGAGATTTCGGGGGCGGGAACCAAGCCGCTCATTAACCTGGGCGGCGATACCTGGGTGCTCTTCCCCTGGCTGGGCAGCTACGCCTTTTTGGCGCTCGAGCGCATGCTCAAGATTAAATGTGCCGCGGAGCTGGGCCTTCGCGGGCTCGATCCGTCACGCCCGTACTTTATGCAGTTTAAGATGAAGGCCGACGAGGAGACGTTCTTTGAGGTGCTCGCCGCCGAGGCCGAAAAGGACTTCGATCCCATCGAGCTCGTCTATCCTGGCGAGGTGCCTTACTTTGACCGCTACGACGAGTTTGTTCCCGAAGAGCTCGTGCGCAAGGGCTTTGCCGAAGGCGTGCTCGACATCGAGGGTATGAAGCAGCGCGTTCTCGGCTGGCGCGACCACGCCTAAGACCAGTCTTTTTTGGGACGGGGAGACTTACTTGTCGTGAAGGACGGTGCCGAGGAAGTCGGTGTCGAAGGGCACGGCTTCGGCAAAGGCGTAGTCGCCGTCGCTGGCGATGAGCAGGTAGTTCTCCTCGCCGCCGAACTCCGTATCGCCACAAGGCGCCACCCAAGCGCGGTTGAACACCTCAAGTGCCGTGGCAACGCAATCGCGCAGGAACGTCACATCGCTCCCCTCGTTTGCGCTCACGATATTGGCAACGTAGATGCCGCCGGCATTCAGGCTGCCCCGCACCAGGCGCAGCGCCTCAACGGTCGCCAGCTCGCGCACAGGCTCGGCACCGCCAAAGCAGTCGCTCACAACGACGTCGTAGCGACGATGGCCCACGCTCGTCACACCCAGATACGAGCGAGCCTCGGCGGTAATCACCCGCAGGCGATCGCCCACCGTGTGCTCCAGTTCATCCAGATAGAACCAACGGCGCGCCAAGCGCGTTATCTCTCCGTCATACTCGATGACGTCCATACGCAAGCCCTCATGCGACAACAGTGCAAACTTGGGATAGGAAAACCCACCGCCGCCGAGCATAAGCATGCGGTCGATGCCGTGACCATAAGCGTCGCGCATTGCATCCTCGGCCTCAAACACATCGTCAAATGCACGATAGTACGCAAAGGCCGGCTCCGCCCAACGATCGCCAACATAGCTCGCGCTTTGGTAGACGCCGCCCTGCACGAGCACACGGACCTCGTCACCGCCCTCATTGTGCATGCGCTTCACCCGCGCCAGCCCGTTGCGGGTCCTCGCGACCTGCAAACAGGCAGCGCGAACAGCGACGGCGGCCGCACCAAGCGCCGCGGCTCCCAGGGCAACGCCGGCAACGACGCCGGCAGAAACACTTGGCTTGTTCATCTAGAGCTCCTTCTGCAGATAGAGTCCATGGTCATAAAACCCAAGATGGCGATAGTACTCGCGCGTACCAATCGCGCTGATCACGTTGATGTGCGTATAACCGGCATCCCGAGCTATCTGGCACGCACGCTCCACGAGCAAACGTCCCAATCCATGGTGCTGCGCCGCCTGACCCTGGTCGCCCACGCGCGCCGCCATACCGTACACGTGCACCTCGCGAATCATCGCCTCGTCCGGCGTCGTCGGCAGCTCGTCCACATGCGCGGCAACAAAAGCGCGATCGGGCAGCGACAACCGCAAAAAGCCCGCGATCTTGCCCCGCGGCGTCACCCATTGCAAAAAGTGCTCGTAAGTCACCGGCGTCTCGTACGCCACTTCCTCATCAAGGGTCAACTCGTCCAGGTCGGCACCCGCCGTGCTGATCTCGCGATAGCGAATCTCACGCACCGTCGCACCGTCACCCCGAGCAGCCAGGCGGTTCTCGACGAGCTGACGTAGGTTGGGCTTCTTGTTGCCCACCATGATGTCGTCGGAGCTAAAGTCGCGAATCATACGGCTGATGCGGCAGAACGCCGGCGTCACCACGATGTCGTCGGCCAGCACATCGAGCAGCTCTTCCTCGGTATAGGGGCGCCACTCGCCACGCTCATAGCAGCCCACCAGACGCGAGCCCTCGATGAGCGCACACGGGTAAACCTTGACCTCGTCGGGCATAAAGGCCCCTTCGGTCATAAAGCGCTCGTAGTCGCGCTTGTCCCCCTCGGGCGTGGCGCCCAGCAAGTTGAGCATAAAATGCGCGTGGATCTTAAAGCCAAACAGGCGCGCAAGCGAAAACGCCCGCTCGATCTGCGCCACCGAAATGCGACGCTCGTTGATATCGAGCAAATGCTGGTCGAGGCTCTGGATACCCATCTGAATCTTGGTGCAGCCCAGACGGCGGATAAGCGTGAGGGCCTGCGGCGTTACGGCATCGGGGCGCGTCTCGATAACGAGTCCCACCACGCGATGCTTCGCCGTCTCGTTGATGCGCTGCTGACGCTCGAGCTCCTCCATCGTTGCCGTCTGCCACTCGGTGACCTCGCCCCACGGCGTACCGGGGCCGTACAGACGACGCACCGCACGGTTGTAGCCGCCCACGGCAACATCCACACGCTCCTGCTCGTCGGCAACGCCGGCAGCGAGCTTGGCCTCGTCTGTCGCAATGCCGGCAGCCCGATAGCGCTCGCGGCGCTCTGTTACCACCGGCGGCAGGGCATCGGCGGGAGCGTCATCGAGCAGGCGCCCCGCCTCGGCACGGCTGATGCCCGGACGCGCCAACATGGGGTTTGCCGCCACGCCCGCCACCGCATCATCATTGAGCGCACGGAAGAGCTCCGACATAAACCATGCCTGATACCCTTGCGAATAGTCGCTCCAGGTACCGCCGAGCACGATGAGCTCGATCTTGTCGGTCGCATGCCCCATCTGCGAAAGCGCCGTCAAACGGGCGCTCACCTGCAGATACGGATCGAAGCAGTTTTGCTCCGCACGGGCGCACGCCGGCTCGGCGTGCAGGTAGCTTTTGGGCATGCGCAGATCGTTGGGGCAAAACAGGCAATCGCCCGAGCATGGCCAGGGCTTGGTGATGACGGTAATGGTCGCCACGCCCGAGGCCGTTCGGCGCGGCTTCATACGCAGCACCTGCAGCAGTTGGCGTTCCAGATCGGCATCGACATTCCATCCAGCCCAACGAGCCGGCTCCTCGCGCTTCACCCGCTGGTAAAACGGCAGCAGGCGGCGCTTGGCCAAATCGCGTTTGTCGGCGCCCTCACGGCGCGCCTCGGCATGTATCAGCTTGACGAGTGCCTTGTCGTCCACGGTCTCGCCGCGACGCAGAGCCTCGAGTATGTTCAAAATAATCTGTTCCATGCCCCCATTGTAAAGGCAAAGGCGCCGGAGCCAGTCACGGCCCCGGCGCCTCCATCAAAGAGCATGCCTATATGCACCGATCTCCGAAAACCGCATGTCACACCGATTCGAACGACATGTCGCCCGAACCGACCTTAAAACGATACGTTGCAGACTTGTCACCGTTGTCGAATTCAGCATTCAATATGGTCTCGCCATCGTAGCCAAGCGGAAGGAAATCGCTCTCAAAGTCACCGCTGCCCACGGTGAGGCTCGCCTTAAAGCCCGTAGAGTTCGGAACCGATATCTCCACATCGCCCGAGCCCACGCTTACGTCCATCGACTTCGCGGGGGCCTGGTAGAGCTCGAACGCCACATCGCCCGAACCGACCTCGGCATCCAAGGTGTCGGTTACGGTGCCCGCAAACTCGATGTCTCCCGAGTCCAAAGTCAAGTTGAGGTCATGACACGCAATGTCCGTGACCGTCAGATCGCCCGATCCTACATTCGCTGTAATGCCCACCATGTTATCGGCAACTTCGCGCGGCAGTTCGACGGTAACCGTGCGGTCAATGGCGCGCTCGTCATCGCAATCGAACTGGCGAATCTTGAGCGCAGAACCCTTAACCTCGGCCAGATTCTGAGTGGCAGCATCGTAGGTAGCTACCCCCTTTGCAACACGACCGCTCTCGATGACACGCACCTGCCCGCCGGAAACGCACTTGATCTCAACCTCACCCGATGTCACATCCAGGTCAAGGGACTGGAATGAGTCGGCATCAAACGTTTCGCTCGAAAGCTGCCGAGACTGAGCGGAATAGTTACCGCCATCCAAAGAATCGTCCCCGTCAACCACATCGTCCATACCGGACAAACCGGATGCAATATCGCCGAGATCCCACGGGCCATCAAAATGAAACAATATCCGCGAAGTGCCAAAGATAAGCCCGATGATGAGCACGAACGCTCCGATACCGACGCCCAGGCGGACCTTGGACTCATGCGAGAGCTTCATCATTCATCACCTTCTTTGGCGCTCGGCTCAGCGGCGGTCGAGGAAGCCACGTCAGTATCAACCGCAGCGGAAACATCCTGAGCCTTAGCCGCCTCCGGCGCCGGACCAACCTGAATATCCCCGCGTGCCCAATCGCCATCGAGCGCACGCGCCACCCAGTGATAGATGGGGATTGTAAAGAAGATCAGCGCGGCAAAGGAGCCACCAAACAGGAACATCAGCAAAAAGAACAGCAGCCAGCACACGGCCCAATACGGAAACGACTGGAACGGACCTTTCACCGGAGTCGAGCCAGCTGCGCCGCCACTCGTCACCTGCGCCGTAGCGGCATTGGCGGCCTGCGCGCTCCAGCTTGCCGCTTGCGCCGCCTTGGCGGCGGCATCACTCGCCTGTGTTGCCGCCTCGGTAGCACGTGCCGCTGCCTCATGGGTACGGGCGCGCTCCGCTGCCTCGGCCTCGCGCTGACGGGCGCGGTCCTCGTTCTCAAACTCGATATCGTCCTCGATCTCATCGCTCGGATTAAGGAGCTCATCCAAACTCACGCCATAGAGTTTTGCGAGCGAGATCAGGTTCTCGGTATCGGGCGAGCTCTCCGCACGCTCCCATTTACTGACCGCCTGGCGCGACAGCCCCAGCTTTCGCGCCAGCCCTTCTTGGCTAAAACCCTTGCTGCGACGAAGGTCGGCGAGCCGCTGCGCAGTTTCTACATTCATGGTTCCTCCTATGCGATGCCAGCCGTGCCGCCGGACCGTTTTTGTTCTTAAGGCGCCTTGCACAGTTAAAAATCTATCCGCCACCGCCAAAAGCATGCCACCTATTCTAGTGAGATTTTTGACAACCGGCGGTTGCGGGCATATATGAGCTGCGGAAATGTGTCCAAACAAAGCAATGACCCGCAGCTCGGTTGTCCCCGTTGCGGCGTTAACGGTAGTATGGTCGTACTGTTTATTCCGCACCGCCAACGGAGGGAGTTCCGCGCCGTGAACCGCGATTTCGCCTCATCGCTCATTCAGCTCAACAATACGTTCTATCGCGAGCACTCCGCCTCCTTCTCCGATACGCGCCAGGCACCGTGGCCCGGCTGGGTACGCACCATGGACATAGCGCTCGAGCAGCTCGACGTCGCCACGATCGAGCATCCCGTCCGCGTCTTCGATCTTGCCTGCGGCAACATGCGATTCGAGAACTTTGCCGCCGGCGGCGCACTTTCCGCCAAGGGCGTCGACGGCGCAAACCCCTCGGCAGACGCCAGTTGCCCGTTTGAGTTCTATGGTGTTGACTCGTGTCAGGATTTGGCTATCGATGCGCACGGTCACGCCCTGCGCATTCCCAACCTGCACTTCCAGGAACTCGACGTACTCGATGCCCTCATGAAGCTCAACCCCGCCGAGACACCCGACGTGCTTTTCGACGCCCCGCTCGCCGACATCTCGGTCTGCTTTGGCTTTATGCACCACGTGCCGTCGTGCGAGTACCGCGTACGCGTGCTCGACGCCTTGGTGCGTCAGACGCGCCCGGGTGGCATCATCGCCATCAGCTTTTGGGAGTTTATGAACGACGAGCGCATGGCGCGCAAGGCCGTTCGCGCCGAGGCCCGTGCCGAGCTCACCCCGCCGTTTGAGGGTTACGATTCCGCGCAGTTTGAAGCCGGCGACCACCTCATCGGCTGGCAAAACGACCGCCACGCCTACCGCTATTGCCATCACTTTGACGATCAGCAGATCACCGACCTGGTGCGCGGCGTGCGTACGTTCTACAAGAGTGGCGAGGTCCCCGTGCGCGAGCTTGAGCGCTTCCATGCCGACGGTCGCAGCGGCGAGCTCAACCGCTACGTGATTCTCAAGCGTCTGTAGGCACCGACGACTCGCCGCCGAGCCGCGCCGCATCTTTTGGGTAAGCTATGCCCATCCGTTTTCCAACCCACCGACGGAACGCGCAGCCACGCGTTCCATACGTATGACCAAGGAGCCTCATGGGAGCCGTCCACGTTCGCACGCCCAAGAACTTTGTGCTCGAGGAGCGCCTGGAGCGCTACGCCGATGCGATTGAGACGAGCCCCGAGGCCTATGCCGAAGATTGGCGCGAGGCTTGCGCGCCAGTTGGCAGCAAGCCCTTCGAACACCTTCACCTGGATCTTGGCTGCGGCAAGGGAACGTACCTTGTAGAGCGCGCGGCCCACGAGCCAAACGCCCTCTTTATCGGCATGGACCAGGAGCCCATCTGCATCGCCTATGCCGCGCAGAAAATCTGCGAGCAAGAGCTATCCAACGCGCTCGTCCTGCCCCGAGGTGCCGCATCGCTGCCGCAGCTATTTGCCGCAGGCGAGCTCGATGCCATCACCATCAACTTTCCCACGCCGCAGCCCAAGGCCAAGTACGCCAAAAAGCGACTCGTCCATGTCGACCACCTAATGCTGTACCGTCCGCTCTTTTCAGCCGGTGCCACCGTCACACTGCGAACCGACAGTAAGCCATTGCGCGACTACGCCTTGGGGCAGTTTGCCGCGGCCGGCTACGATACACTTTGGGTAAGTGACGACGTTCGCCGCGACCATCCCGAGCATCCCGAGACCGAGTACGAGTGCCGCACGCGCGAAATGGGTGCCGTCGTCTATGGCATTTGCGCCACACCCGGCGCGCAGCCCACCGACGAACAGCTCACAGCGGGTCGCATGCAGGAGCAAAGTCTTGCCTGCTACCTGCCCGATAACCTCGATGAGCTCACCTATGTGCCTCTGGGCATGGAAGAAGCCGTCGAGAACTTTAGAAACCGCGCCCGCAAGGGCAAGAAGCGCTTACCGCAGGAGTCCTAGGGGCTTCTGATGGTCGCGGCATCGGCAGACAAGCGCAAATAAGCGCCAGCGAACGATCCTCAGACCTAAGTGAGTAGACTTTTTAGCAATAGCCAAGCACAACCCGCATAGCGAAAACTAAAACCGCAGGTAGAGCCCTTGCGCAAAAGCCATGTGCTCGCGATATTGCAAAAAGTCTACTCACTTAGCTGGCAACTGCACCAAACGGCTGGGCAGAACGCCCATTTCCTGCATTTTCTCGCGCGCTGGCACCCCGCGCCGCCGCTACGCCATAATAGTTGGCGGACAATCGCGAGAGAAAGTACCCCCACATGGCACAGGCCACGATAGATACCGCCGCCAGCACCGTCTCTGGCGCCGGCGCCGCCAGCTCATTCTCGGGCGGCACGGGAACCGAGGCAGAGTTCGGCTCGCTCGGCGCGCTCTCCCCCGCTTGGTGGGAGCCCGAGGATGGCAGCGAGCCCGAACCGTGGCTCACGCCCGATCAGGCCTTCGAGCGCTTCTTTGAATGGACGAGCGACCGCGGCATCGAGCTGTGGGATCACCAAGAAGAGGCCCTCATGGACCTGGCTGCCGGCGATCACGTCATTTTGGGCACACCGACCGGATCGGGCAAGTCGCTTGTCGCGCTGGGCATGCTCTTTATGGGCATGGCGCAGGGCAAGCGCTGCTATTACACGGCCCCCATCAAGGCCTTGGTCAGCGAAAAGTTCTTCGACCTGGTACAGGTGCTCGGCCGCGATAACGTCGGTATGATCACCGGCGACACGCATATCAATACCAAAGCGCCCGTCATCTGCTGCACGGCAGAGATCCTTGCTAACGACGCACTGCGCGAGGGCGAAGATGCCGATGTGGGCTGCGTCGCCATGGACGAGTTCCACTACTTTGCCGACCCCGATCGCGGTTGGGCCTGGCAGGTACCGCTGCTCACCCTGCCTCACACACAATTCATGCTCATGAGCGCCACGCTCGGCGATGTCACCGCGATCGCCGCCTCACTCGAGGAGCACACCGGCGCCGCGTGCGATCTGGTCGTCGATGCCCCACGCCCCGTGCCGCTGAGCTACGACTACGTGACGACCTCGCTCGAGGGCACCGTCGAGCTCGCAATGCGCCGCGGCGAGGCCCCGCTCTACATCGTGCACTTTAGCCAGGACGCCGCACTTGCGACGGCGCAATCCCTCGCCAACTTTGGTATTGCCAGCAAGGAGCAGCGCGAGGCCATCAAGGAGGCGGCCAAGGGCACGAGCTTCTCGACGGCCTTTGGCAAGATTCTTAAGCGCTTGCTCGGATGCGGCGTCGGCGTGCACCATGCTGGCATGTTGCCGCGCTATCGTCTGCTGGCCGAGCGCTTGGCACAACAGGGCCTGTTGCCCGTCATCTGCGGCACCGATACGCTCGGCGTCGGCATCAACGTGCCCATCCATACCGTGGTGCTCACCGCGCTCACCAAGTTCGACGGCTACAAGATGCGTCGTCTGCGCGCCCGCGAGTTTCATCAGATTGCCGGTCGCGCCGGCCGCTCGGGCTTCGATACCGAGGGCATGGTGATTGCCGAGGCACCCGAGCACGAGATCGAGAATGCCAAGCTCATGGCCAAGGCGGGCGACGACCCCAAGAAGCTCCGCAAGATTAAAAAGAAGAAGGCCCCCGAGGGCTTTGTCACCTGGAACAAGCAGACCTTTGAGCGCCTGATCGAGACGCAGCCCGAAACGCTCAAGCCGCGCCTTCGCATCACACACTCCATGGTGATTAGCGTGGTCGAACAGGGCGGCGACGCCCGTGCCCGCGTGCACGACCTCATCGAGACGAGCCTGCAAACGCCCGAGGAAAAGGCAAAGCTCGAGGTTCGCGCCGACGAAATCTTCGCCACGCTCATCGATTCCGGTGTCGTCGTTCGCACCGAGGTGCTGCCCGCACCCGACGCTCCGGCTGACGCCGCGCCGGACATCGACTACGCGCTGACGGTCGACCTGCCCGAGGACTTTGTGCTCGATCAGCCGCTCTCGCCGTTCTTGCTCGCCGCGTTGGAGCTGCTCGATCCCGAGAGCGAGACCTATACCATGGATTTAATCTCAATGGTCGAGGCGACGCTCGAAGATCCCAAGCAAGTGCTGCGTGCGCAGGAGCGTGCCGCACGCGATCGAGCTATGGCCGAGATGAAGGCCGACGGCATCGAGTATGAGGAGCGTCTGGAGCGCATTCAAGACGTCACGTACGAAAAGCCGCTCGAGGATTTGCTCGACGCCGCTTTTGACAAGTACTGCCAGGAAGTACCCTGGGCAAACGACTACCAGCTCTCTCCCAAGAGCGTCCTGCGCGATATGCTGGAAAGCGCGAGCGATTTTAAGGGCTACATTCAAAAGCTCGGCATCGCCCGCTCCGAGGGCATTTTGCTGCGCTACCTGGCAGAGGCTTACCGTTCGCTCGACCGCACCGTACCCATCGAGAAGCGCGACGAGCGCCTGCGCGACATTATCTCGTGGCTGGGCTTTGTGGTGCGCTCGGTCGACTCGAGCCTGGTGGACGAGTGGGAGAACGCCGGCAACCCGGCAGCCCTCGACGCCGCGCCGCCGCAGGGCATCGACGAGGTCGTGGCGGACCGTCGCGGCTGCACGCTGTTGGTGCGCAACGCGCTCTTCCGCCGCGTGACTCTTGCCGCCCGCGAGCATGTGCGCGACCTGGGCGAACTCGACGACGACTGGGGCATGAGCGAGATCCGCTGGCAAAAAGCACTCGACGCTTACCACGAGCAGCACGAGGAGATTCTCACCGACGGCGACGCGCGCTCCTCTGCTATGTTCTCGATCGACGAGTCCGACGAGAAGGCGCTCCACGTGTGGCACGTGCACCAGATTTTTGCCGACGAGGACGGCGACCACGACTTTGGCATCATGGGCGATGTCGATCTGGACGCCACGCAAGACGGTGGCGAGGTCATCTTCAAGAACTACCGCGTCGGTTTTATCGAGGATTTGCTCGAGGATTAGCCAAGCATATTGGGACGAAACGAAGCGGGGCTGTTGGCAACATCGCCAGCAGCCCCGCTTTTTCACTATCCGCTATGCCTTACTCGGCATCCTCGACCTCATACGAATCCGCCTCGGCTGGCTCCTCGTTTGTCTCTGGCGCAGCCTCGCGCGCCTCGTCAAACGCTGCCTTCATGGTCTTGTTGCCCCATGTGAGCTTGCGAATGGTAAGCTCATCGGCCTTGTTGTGGGCCAAGCGTAGGTTCTCGGTGCTGCGGCGCAAGTCGTCCTTGGTCTTCTCGAGCTGCTTAATGGCGGCATCGATCTCCTTGATTGCCGACTCGAATTGCTTGCTCGCCAGGTTGTAGTTGCGCGAGAAGCCATCCTTGAACTTCTCCATCTTGGCTTCGAAGTTCGTGACATCGATATTCTGCTGTTTGTACTCCGCCAGTTCCTGCTTATAGCGAAGCGAACCCATAGCGGCGTTGCGAAGGAGCGTAATCATGGGGATGAAGAACTGCGGGCGGATCACGTACATCTTCTCATAGCGGTAACTCACGTCGACGATACCCGCGTTATAGAGGTCACTCTCGGGCTCCAGCAGGGTGCAGAGCACCGCATACTCGCAGCCTTTCTGGCGGCGATCGTGATCGAGTTTCTTAAAGAAATCCTCGTTCTTGTGTTTGGTCGCGGTCTCGTCGTTCTCGTTTTTCATCTCGAACATGATCGAAATGATCTCGTTGCCGCTCTCGTCACACTCGCGGAAGATAAAGTCGCCCTTGGTACCCTCGGATGCATCGTTATCCTTCTCGAAATACGCGTTGGGAAACGCCGTCATGCGCAGGCGGTTAAACTCGGTCTCGCAGTGCTGCTCGAGCGACTCGCCCACCATCTTGGTGGACAGGCGGACCTTCATGTCCTTAAGGCGCTCAATCTCTTCATCCTTGTAGCGAATCAGCTCCTCGTTCGCGCGCTTGGTCTGCGCAAGTTCGAGCTCGTGTGCCGCCTTGGCCTGCTCCTCGCGTGAATCGCGCACCGCCAGCTCACTCGTGAGCTTGGCGCGGGCCTCGTCACGCTCACGCTCCGCCGCGGCGACCGCCGCCGATAGGTTCATCTTGGCCGTCAGTTCCTGTTCGCGCAGCTGAGCACGCAGACCCTCGGCCTCCTGCTCGGACTGAGCCTTTGCGACGGAAAACTTCTCCTGAACCTTCGCGCGATAGTCAGCAAGCGTACGTTCGGCCTCGCTGCGAGCGGCCTCGAGCTCACGCTGCGACTCGGCCGCAGCAGCAGCAAGCGCCATCTCCTGGGCCTTGTCCGCCGCGGCGAGCCTGGCTTGCAGCTCGGCAATCTGGGCATCACGCGCGGCTACATCGTTTTGAGCAGCGTTGCGCGCCGCCGACTCGGCAAGCTTGGCTTCATCATCCTTGCGTCCCAGCTGCGCACGCAAATTGTCGATCTCACGCTGGAGCTCGGCGTTCTCCTTTTGAGCATCGGCACGGGCCTCGACCGCCGCGCGCTGGCTTGCGCTCTCGCGCTCTGCGGCAGCGCCCTCGAGCTTGGCGCGTAGCTCGGCAAGCTCGGCATCGCGCTTGGCGACTTCTTGCGCCAGCTGTTGAGCCGCAGCGTTCTTCTGCTCTACGAGCTCAGCGTCGCGCTGAGACTCTGCCTTTTGCAAGGCAGCCGTCGAACGCGAGCGCTCAAGCTCCAGCGCCTGCTCGCCTTCGCGCTGGACTGCCTTCACGCGCTCGTCCAGGTCGCGCGAGAACTCGGCATCGCGCACCTGTTTGACGATATCCGCATAGCCGGACGCATCGACCTTAAACACTTCGCCGCAATGCGGGCACTTGATCTCGTTCATGGCAGCTCCTCGATGGACGAAAATTTAAACCGTCTACACTCTACCGCGCCGCGCGGACAAAAAAGGCGCCGCTGCCATAATGGCAACGGCGCCAGAACCACCACAAAGGTGCCTGTCCCCTTCGTGGCGGTTTGCGAGCTACAGGCCAAAGAAATTCAGGATCTGGTCTCGGCTTACGGGCTTGTAGTTGTTGGCGTCGAGGCCCACATCGTAGCGGTAAATGGGGCGCTCGCGATCGCGGTTGCGCGCGTTGACGCGGTCTCCCCTGCTGTGGATATGTCCGTGCAGCATGATGGCACCGCGCGCCTTGCCATTCCAGCTGAGCATGGGGTAGTGGCTCATAACTAGACGATGGCCCTTGGCATAGCCGGGAGCAATCTCCAGGTAATCGCGTACCTCATCCCAAATCTGCGGCACGTCGGGATCTTCCCAGTCGCCGTCATGGTTACCACGGATGAGCGTTACATTCTGGCATTCGATGCGCTCGCGCAGGCGAACCGCCTCCGCCAGGGGCAAACGATAGGTAAAGTCACCCAGAATATAGAGGCGGTCGTCCGTCGCCACGCACTCATTGATGGCATCGATGACCTTGCGGTTCATCTCCTCGACCGAATCAAACGGCCGATCCATATCGTGCAAGATATTCGTATCGCCCAGGTGCAGGTCGGCGGTAAACCACATCATCGTCTGTATCCTCATTTCGCAACGTGTCTAACACGTGCCTAGTATACAGACGCTTTGGCGCGTCGGTTAGCCAAAGAGCCCGCCGAACGGACCTCGGCGGCGTTTGTCTTTCTTTTTCGACGCATCACCCTGGGCGTTCTTGTCCTGCCGCTTCTTCCGGTCCTGCTCCAACTCATCGTCATCGAGTAGCATATCCCACTCAAACGGATCGTCTGTCAGATCGAACAGGTCGTCGTCATCAACCATGACCGCCTCCATTGCCGACTAGCGGGCATCCACCACATAGAGTCCAACGCGCACCTGATGCCACGGGCTGCGCTCGGGAGCAACCTGCTGCACACGGGCTTCAAATACGTCCCCATGCCCGTAATACATCATCAAGGACAGCGGGCCAACCTCGTCTCCCGGAACATAGCCAAGCTTGGTCTTGCCATAATAGATCGCAACCGCCTCGGGGTCGTGGGGATTATCACGTTCGGCACGCAGCGTCAGTTTATCGCCCGCTTTAAGATCGCCCAAGACCAAGGCGCCGTCGGCATACTGAAATCCCGCAATGTGAAACGACAGAAGAACACGTGAAGGCTCGTACATAGCAGCTCCTCTAACGGCCGGGATACCCGGCACTTAACCTTATCGAGAAGTCTACGGGCCCGTGCGGACACATATTCACCCTACCTGCGTCTTTCAATCGCTTGCCGCAACGCTTGCGCGGCAGAGCGCTTGCGGATAAGATAGGGACACGGATGGCACCCGTGCCCGCGGGTCTTGCCAACTCCGATACACGTTTTCATCGTGAGAAGTGGCCGTCTTCGCTTACGCGGGGCGGCCACTTTGTTTATCCCTATGCTATCGGTTCTATTGCACAAAATTGGCACGCCATACTACTTATTCAGCAAAGCAAGTGGGACACCGCGAGTCTAGCCCCGATGCCGGGCGATTGCCCAAAACGTGCAGGCGATAGCGGCCGTTGCCAGGCTTGCGCCAACAAGTACTCCCTGCACGCCAAAGGCATCGGCCAAAAACGGAGCCACAATCAGCGGCAGCACGCCGGCGCCATTGAGGCCCACGCGCATCACGCCCATGACGCGCCCCACCTTAGCAGGGTCGCTCAAGCGCTGGGTGAGCGTGACGCGCACCGGTCCCATGGCACCAAAACCGATGCCGCAGACAAGCTGCCCCACTGCAGCGACGGCAACAGAGGCGGTACCCACATACACAACGGAGCCCACGCCCGTCACCAGCAGCATCGCTGCCAAAAGCTCCAGCCTGATGCGTCCCGACGGCACGCGCATGATCAGGTACGATCCCAGTGTTCCGCCGATACCGGCAATGGCCGACAGCCATCCCATCCACTCCGCACCCACGCAGAGAACATCGCGGTAGAACAGTGACTCGAGCGAATCGAACGCCCCGTAGGCAAAGAAACCCATAAAGCCCATGAGAAAAATCAGGCGCAGGTCGGCATCGGCCGCCGTGGTAATAACGCCCTCCCAAAGCGATCGCAAGCCCGTCGCCCCATCGCGAGACTCCGGCTTGTCGACGCCCTGAACAGCAGTGCCTTCACGCAACGAGGCCACAAGCAGCAAAGCGGGAACAGGTGCTGCCGCGAGCAGGAAAAACACCCCTTGGTTGGAAAAGGCCGAGGCGATAACGCCTCCAAGGGCAGGTCCAACGATCACCGCGACACTTGTCGCGATATTGTTGAGGCCGTTTATGCGCAAAAGCTCCTCGGGCGCCTCCGTCAAAAAGCGCGGATAGGCGTCCATGGCCGTGGTCCCCGCGCCAAACAGCAACCCGGCAGAGATGGCGAGTAGCGCAAGCGCGGGATAGGACACGGGAGCTACAAGGCCAAAAACGCCCGATGCGCAAAGCAGGACGCAAACGGCTAGAAGCACATGACGCGGGCCCAAGGAGTCCACAAGTGCGCCGGCGCAAAACGTTGCAAAGATGAGCACCAGGTTGAGTCCAAACACGAGGGCGGACGTCTCAAATGCGCCGGCCCCGAGAACGTAGGTGCCGCAGCCAATGATGCCGACAAAATACGTCGACTGAAATGCAAGCTGAATAAAGAAATTTACCGCAACCAAACGGTGCGATGGAGAAAGAAGACGGGACATAGTAAACCCCTCATGCATATGGAAACCAAACAAGACAACCTGAGCGTCATCAGTCCATGTAGGTCTCGAACATATGCATAATCTCCCCTTTGCTGCGGTCGTCCCGTATTCTAGCACCGATCTGGCGTCCCGCCCCTGCGCGTTGCCATCAGAACGCTCCACGCCCCAGCGCTTGGGCATGAGAAGTGGCCGTCTTCGCTTATGCGGGGGCGGCCATTTTGCTTATCTCTAAGTCATCTGATTCTAATGCACGAACATGCGCACGAACTTGTGCTTCCAGCTCGCATACGGGGCATAGCGGAATGGCACGTCCAGCCACGTTGCCTTGTTCACGATGCTCTTCTTGTGGCTAAACGTATCGAAGCTCTCGCGTCCATGGTACTGCCCCATACCGCTCGCGCCCATGCCGCCAAAGCCCATATGGCTCGTAGCCAGATGCATGATCGTGTCGTTGACGCAGCCGCCGCCAAAGGGCACATGGCGCACAAAGCGCTCCTGAACTGCGCGGTCCTGGCTAAAGATATATAAGGCCAGCGGTGTCGGACGATCCGTAATAAACGTCTCGGCCTCGTCTAAGCTCTCAAACGTCAGCACCGGCAAGATGGGACCGAAGATTTCTTCCTGCATCACGGCGTCATCGGGGGACACGCCGTCTAGGATCGTCGGCTCAATCTTGAGCGACGACTCGCGCGCCGTGCCTCCCAGCACAACCTTGTCGGGATCGATCAGCCCGCGCACGCGCGCAAAATGCTTGGCGTTGACGATGTGGCCGTAATCCTCGTTGTCGAGCGGATGCTCGCCAAACATGCGGCGGACCTCCTCCTTGATGAGGCCCAACAACTCATCGTGCACGTGCACGTCGACCAGCAGATAGTCGGGCGCTACACAGGTCTGGCCCACGTTGAGCCATTTACCAAAGGCGATGCGCCGTGCCGCGACCTTCAAGTTTGCCGTCGCATCCACAATGCAGGGACTCTTTCCGCCCAGCTCAAGCGTCACGGGCGTCAGGTTTTTACTTGCCCGCTCCATGACGAGTTTGCCGACCGGAACGCTGCCGGTAAAGAAGATCTTGTCCCAGCACTCATCGAGCAGCGCTTCGTTCTCGGCGCGCCCGCCCTCGATAACCGTCACCAGGCGCGGATCAAACGTCTCTTCGCAGATTTGCTTGAGCACCGCGCTCGAAGCCGGCGCATAGGCACTCGGCTTGATGACCACGGTGTTACCCGCAGCGAGCGCGCCGGCGAGCGGCTCGAGCGTCAACAAAAACGGATAGTTCCATGGAGCCATGATGAGCGTGACGCCATAGGGCACGGCTTGCGTTTTGCACACACTCACGGCATTGGCGAGGTCACACGGACGCAGGCGCGGACGACTCCATCGAGCCACATGCGCGATCTGATGGCGAATCTCGGAAAGCGACGTGCCGATCTCGCACATATACGCCTCGTCATGCGACTTTCCCAAATCGGTCTTGAGCGCATGGACGATATCGGCCTCGTGCGCACGAACCGCATCACGCAGGCGCACGAGCGCACGGCGGCGAGCGTCGACATCAAACGTGGCGTGCGTCTTAAAGTAGGCGCGCTGATCGCCGACGATGCGCGCAATTTCCTCGGTGTTCATGGCACTCTCCTAGTTCTCGTCCTCAAACATACCACCCGCGACGACCTCGTACATACGCTCGAGCTCCAAGCGGTCCATTAAAAGCGGAACGGGGTATAGCGGATTGGCCTCGGCGTCGGCATGTGCCGCCATTTCGGGAATGTCGGAGCGGCGAATGCCTGTCACATATTTGGGGATACCCAGGGCAACGTTCATGCGATCGACCCAATCGATAAATGCCTCGGCCGCAAGACTGTCCTGCGCGTTAGCCGGCGCAATGCCTGCCATGCGAGCAAGATCGGCAAGGATGGGGGCGGCGGCGTCACCATAAACGCGAAGCATGTGCGGCAGGATGATCGCGTTGGCCAAACCGTGCGGAATTCCGTATCGGCCGCCCAGACTGTGCGCGATGGCGTGAACGTATCCCACATAGGAGCGGGTAAACGCAACGCCCGCCTTATACGCCGCCGAAAGCATATTGCGACGCGCACGCATGTCGTCGCCATACTCATAGGCCTCGAGCAAATTGTCGTGGATGAGCTGCACCGCCTGGCGCGCCATCTTGCGCGTGTAGGGCGTGGTGCTACGGCCGATAAAGGCCTCGACGGCATGCGTCAGGGCATCCATACCCGTCTGCCCCGTAATGGAGGCGGGCAGGCCACGTGTAAACTCGGGGTCGTGTACCGCAAAGCGCGGGATCAGCACAAAGTCGTTAATGGGGTACTTGTAGTGCGTCTCGTCATCGGTAATGACCGCTGCAAGCGTGACCTCGCTTCCCGTGCCCGCCGTGGTGGGGACGGCGATGAGCAGCGGCAGGAGACGGTGGACGCGCAACAGGCCGCGCATCTTGTTGATGGGCTTATTTGGCTGTGCGATGCGTGCGCCCACGCCCTTGGCACAGTCCATGGCCGAACCGCCGCCAAAGCCGATAATGGCCTGGCAGGCGCTCTCGCGATACAGGGACGCCGCTTCCTCCACGTTTGAGACCGTGGGGTTCGCACGCGTTTCGGCATAGACCGTAACGCCAATTCCCTTGGACGCGAGCGCCGTCTCGAGCGGCGCCGTGAGCCCCAGACGGGCAATACCGGGATCCGTCACGATAAGAACCCGCTGTATCGAGCGCTTTTGAAGCACCGCGGGCACGTCCTCGGCATGCTCCAAAATGCGCGGCTCGGTATAGGGCAGGATCGGCAATGCGATGCGAAAAACCGTCTGATATGTTCGGCACCAGGCACGACGGGCTAGATGCATAAAGGAAACTCCTTCATTTGTTGATAGGTCAACATTTGCTCGACCGATTGTACTCATCGGAGGTCGCACGAGGTCTAGCAATCGTTAATCAATCAACATCTACACATGCTTAAATTGTTTTATTAAAAATCATTCCTAATAGGCTTCACATTCGGTCTCATTTATGGATAATAGAACTCGTCAAGACGCACGTCCGGAGAGGGCCCTTACGGGACCGGACGAGCGCACCATCGCCATCGATCGAAAGGATCGAATCATGAAGTTTGTTTGCCCCGTTTGCGGTTATGTGGAAGAGTTCGACGGCGACCAGCTGCCCGAGGATTTCAAGTGCCCCCAGTGCGGCGTTCCCGGCTCTCGCTTCCTGAAGCAGGAGGAGGGCCAGCTCGAGTGGGCTGCCGAGCACGTCGTGGGCGTCGCCAAGATGGAGGGCGTCTCCGAGGACATCGTTGCCGATCTGCGCGCCAACTTTGAGGGCGAGTGCTCCGAGGTCGGTATGTACCTGGCCATGGCTCGCGTTGCTCATCGCGAGGGTTATCCCGAGATCGGCCTGTACTGGGAGAAGGCTGCCCACGAGGAGGCCGAGCATGCCGCCAAGTTCGCCGAGCTCCTGGGCGAGGTCGTGACCGATTCCACCAAGAAGAACCTCGAGATGCGCGTTGAGGCCGAGAATGGCGCCACCGCCGGCAAGACCGATCTTGCCAAGCGCGCCAAGGCCGCTGGCCTCGATGCCATCCACGACACCGTGCACGAGATGGCTCGCGACGAGGCCCGCCACGGCAAGGCTTTCGCTGGCCTGCTCAAGCGCTACTTTGGCTAAGCCAACTGCCTGAGACATAACCTCTAGCTCGAAGAAGGCCCGGACCGTATTGGTTCGGGCCTTTTTGTGTCTCGAGGACTCGTTAACGCCCTGAAATAGAGCTATCTTCGGCATCGGTCTCTCGTCAAAAACTAAGTGAGTAGACTTTTCGAAACTTGCCGAGCAGACCATCCGTATTGCTTTATAAAGTCGCAGGTAAATGACTTGTTTCAAAACGGCCTGGTCGCCAAAGTGCCAAAAGCCTACTCACTTAGAACCGCAGCCGTCCACGATCGAGCTGTTTTGCGTCTAACGGGCATCTTTCCGTCGATTACTCCCAATTTTGTCCAGTCAACGAATAGTTCAGACCGGAGTAATGTCTCAGCCCTTTGCTCATCTGAGCTTTTATCACGATATTCAGCATCGAGCATCCTGCATATGGCCTTAACGATCGCGCGGAATCTATCCTCATCGGATATCTGTCTGTGTGTCAGGAGAAGTACATCGTAGCCCATGGCCTGAAGGGCCGTCATGCGGTCAGCGTCACGCAAGCCATCCCCTGCGCGTCCGTGCGAGGCCTTTCCCTGACATTCAATGGCCACCTGTCGCCTGCCGTCCGGCGAAGAAAGAAGTAGGTCGATATATACACGGGACTTTCCCACAATCGCTCGAGCACTTGTGCTTAGCATCACTTCAACATTAAGCTCTATGCCGCAAAAACCTTCGCCTCCCAGGGATCGCGGCAGTGCAAGTAGCAAATACGCCTCGACCTCAAAAGGCGACGCGGCGCCCAATGGAACGAGTTGCGATACCGCTATAAATCTATTGCCGTAACGCATCCCGCAAACATCTGAACAAAAACGGTCAAGGTCTCCGCCCAAAACCAAAGCGTCTCGACGCCATAAATTTGAGGCGGTGCCGTCCTCGGACGGGCAGCGCACCCAACCGAACGTTGTCGAAATCGCGCCCGAATCAATTGCACGCGAAAGCTCCGCCTCAAGTGCCGCCGGCAGGGCACACACCGCAAACAAGCCACACATCTCCGCCAATACCAAAAGAAGCTGAAGATCCGTCAGATGCCGCAACATGATGAATGCCGTCAGTAGAGGAGACGTAATCAAAACCCCATGCTCCGTTCCCAGCACGGATTCCCTGGGAAGCTCACCAAGAAACAGCCGCTGCCTAATGCTGGCAGGACAAGTCCGTTTGTTTCTCGACCGAACCAATGTATACAACGGAAAACCGAGCGCGACCGCAGCCGTCGGGTTGCGGGCGAGATCATATCGCTGCCGGTCTTCTTCCGGTCGTGGAAGCGGCGGACACAAAGCGCGGACTTGAGGAGGCAAACGCCAGTACCTAAAAGCTGATATGTCACAAAGTAGATCCTTCATAGGCACAGGAAAACACGAATTTCAACCCAGTCAGTCACGCATTGGCGCGAATGCACCAAAAATGGCGCCGAACGGACTGCCAAGTTTTCAACAGCCCTCCCCAACTGGCCAAAAGCTTGCCGAGAGCTGGACGAAGCCCTGTTGAAAACCCCATTTTTTCTCATGCAGGAGCTTTGCGCGGCAAGTGAGTAGACTTTTTTGAACATCCCGAGCAGGCCGGTCATCCTGCTTTTCAAAACCGCAGGTAGATAGCTTGTTACAAAACTGCCTGGTCGCCAAAGTGCTAAAAGTCTACTCACTTAGGTTGCAGAGTGCCCCCCCATTAGCTGCAATTCCAAGGTAGTTAGTACTTTTGGACTCAGATCGTCATACTGAACAAGAATTTGAGTTGAGTTTTCAGGGACAGATGCGCCATCGGCACACCAAAAACAGTCACCGATATCGATAAAAGGGATGCTCGAGCGCGTGAGGGCCCGTGCAAAAGAGCTTCCGCCCGCGTCACACTCCACGGCCACGACGCAGTAAAGGCCGGCGTCCGCGTACTCGATCGAGACTTCCCCTGCCGGAAACGTTTTCCGTACAAGCGCCGCCAGGCCATCACGCGCCCCACGAGCACGAACGCGCACGCGGTTCACATGTCGCTCGTAATCACCCGATTCCAGCAAACGCGCCAAGGCAACCTGATCAACAGAACTTACCGACGAGGCGTAGAAACCAAGGTTGCGTTTAAACCTCTCCATTAGTTCATCGGGCAGCACCATGTACGCCAAACGTAACGCCGATGAAAGGCTCTTCGAAAACGTGTTGGTGTAGATAACCGACTGGGCGGCATCGATCGACGCGAGCGCGGGAATCGGCTTGCCGGCAAGGCGAAACTCACAATCAAAGTCGTCTTCGATGAGATACCGACCTGGCCGCTCGGCGGCCCAGCTCAGCAACGCATAGCGACGTGCAATGCTCGTCACAAGACCGGTCGGATACTGATGAGACGGCATCAGGTGAAGGACATCGGTCCCGGTTTTCTGCAGCGCGCTCAAGTCCACGCCCTCAGCATCCAACGGGACATGCCGCACTTCGCAACCCATGGCCTGATAGATGCGCGTCAAGCGCAAATAGCCTGGATCCTCGACGGCATACACCTTGTCCGCGCCAAGCAACTGAACCAACATGGTATCGAGCAGCTGGGCGCCCGCACCGATAACGATATTGTCGGGATTGACATTCATGCCCCTTGTCCCGCGCAGATGGCGCGCAATCGCACGTCGCAGTCGAGCGGTGCCCTGCGCCGGTGCGGGCGAAAAGATTTCACGTTCGTCTTCGGACGTCAGCGTCGCCCGTAGCGCACTTTGCCAAAGCCGCGCCGCCTCCAAAGCGGAAGGAGAAAGTGCGTCGAATCGCTCTGCCTGCCCCATGGCATCATGCGCGCTGGGACCAACAGGGACAGCATCTCGGTCGATATCCCCCGCAGCCAAAGCCAAAACCGGCGCATCCGGGAGCTCGCACGCGTAGTAGCCACGACGCGGCATTGAGCAAATATAGCCCTCGGCAAGCAACTGGCTATATGCATTCTCGATGGTAATGACACTGATACCCAGATGACTCGCAAAGGCGCGCTTAGACGGCAGATGCTCCCCCGCCGCAATACGGCCAGCAACAATATCATCGCGAATTTGCTGGTAAACATACTCATAAAGCGATGCTTCGCCGCGATTTTCCAAATTGTAGTCAAGCATGGGTCTATCACCTGACCTTATTGAATCATTCAATCTGGCATTAGTCTGACCTTGTTATTATCTCGAAAACTGAGTATTTCGCCATACCCAGCTCCCCGATAGGATGTTCCGTTAAGCAATGCACATGCCAACCAAGGGAGCAACCATGGCAGAACAGACCAGCAAGGCCGATCGCGTCAAACTCAATCGCGAGCTCGCGCAGATGCTCAAGGGCGGCGTCATCATGGACGTCACCACGCCCGAGCAAGCACGCATCGCCGAGGAGGCGGGCGCCTGCGCCGTCATGGCGCTCGAGCGCATCCCGGCCGACATCCGCGCCGCCGGCGGCGTCTCGCGCATGAGTGATCCCAAGATGATCAAGGGCATCCAAAAAGCTGTCTCCATCCCCGTTATGGCCAAGTGCCGCATCGGCCACATTGTCGAGGCGCAGATCCTGCAGGCCATCGAAATCGACTACATCGACGAATCCGAGGTCCTCTCCCCCGCCGATGATGTCTATCACATCGACAAGACCCAGTTTGACGTGCCGTTTGTCTGCGGCGCCCGCGATCTGGGCGAGGCACTGCGCCGTGTTGCCGAGGGCGCCACGATGATTCGCACCAAGGGCGAGCCGGGCACGGGCGACGTCGTTCAGGCCGTGCGCCATATGCGCAAGATCCAAAAGCAGATCCGCGACGTTGTTGCCCTGCGCGACGACGAGCTCTTTGAGGCAGCCAAGCAGCTGCAGGTTCCGGTCGAGCTGGTGCGCGAGGTCCATGCCGCGGGCAAGCTCCCCGTCGTAAACTTTGCCGCCGGCGGCGTAGCGACCCCCGCCGACGCCGCGCTGATGATGCAGCTGGGCGCCGAGGGCGTCTTTGTTGGCTCGGGCATCTTTAAGAGCGGCGACCCCGCCAAGCGCGCCGCCGCCATCGTCAAGGCCGTGGCAAACTTCACCGACGCCAAGCTCATCGCCGAGCTTTCGGAGGACCTGGGCGAGGCCATGGTGGGCATCAACGCCGACGAAATCGAGATCATCATGGAGGAGCGCGGGCGCTAGTCCAGCAGAAAGGATCGCACATGAGCGATTATGCAGACCAAACGGTCGCCGTGCTGGCGGTCCAGGGCGCTTTTGCCGAGCACGAGGCAAGACTGTCCGAGCTGGGCGCACGTTGTATCGAGATGAGGCAGGCGGCCGATTTGCAGCAGAACTTTGACCGCCTGGTCCTCCCCGGCGGCGAGTCCACCGTTCAGGGCAAGTTACTTGCCGAGCTTGGTATGCTCGATGAGCTTCGCACCCGCATTGTTGAGGGCATGCCCGTCCTGGGCACCTGCGCCGGCTTGATTCTGTTGGCGCGCGATCTTGCCGCCCACGACGATAAGGGGACGCCGCGCTTGGCAACCATGGATGTGCTCGTTGAGCGCAATGCTTACGGCAGACAGCTCGGCAGCTTTCGCACCAAGGGGCAGGTAGGCGGTATCGACTGTGAGGTGCCGCTGACGTTTATCCGCGCGCCCCGCATCGTCGAAGTGCACGGCGACACTGAGGCCCTAGCCGAAGTCGACGGTCGCATCGTCGCCGCCCGCCAAGGCAACCAGCTCGGCGTCACCTTCCACCCCGAGCTCGACGAAGACACCCGCCTCCACGAACTGTTCCTGCAAATGTAGGCAGAATTTAAACGAGCGTGGATTTTCGGACATACAACAAGTGAGAGTGGATAATCTCCCACTTTGAGCTTGAATGCAGGCTCAAACCGGGAGATTATCCACTCTCATGCTATGTAGTCGTTGGGGACGTTCTTAAACGACTAGTCAAACAAGAACGTCCCCAACGACCATATTGCGATAGACGACCACGTTTGCCCAGATAAAACCGACCAAAATAAACCTGTCCCTTTTTGGTAGGTTTGGATCAAGGCAACGCCGATGCTTTGGTACCGACAGCGAAAACCCGCCAGAGCGAGCAAGGTGCCTTGAAACAAGGCGGCATTGACCTTCTGGTCATGCCGCCGAAGTTGAAAGGCAGATTGCCGCCCTGGCGGGTTTGCAGCGTCAACTAGTTACGCGATTTGGTAAAACCGCGTAACCCAACTAGAAACGGTTGCCGCGGAAGCCGCCACCGTTGCGGCCGCCACGGTCGCCACCGCGACCGCCGCGGTCGTTACCACGGTTGCCGCCGAAGCCGCCACGGTTGCCACCGCGATCGCCATAGCCACCACGGTTGCCGCCAAAGCCGCCGCGACCGCCACGGTCGCCGCCACGGTCACCAAAGCCGCCACGGCCACCGCGATCGCCACCGCGGCCGCCGCGGTCACCGCCACGGCCACCGCGATCGCCAAAGCCGCCGCGACCGCCACGGTCGCCGCCACGGCCACCGCGCTCGTCACGGCCGCCGCGAGGACCGCGGTCCTCGTCCAGGCCCATGGCGACGAGCGGAGCGATAACCTTATCGAGAGCGGCCATCAGCTCGGTGGCCTCCTCGTAAGAAAGCTCGGGCAGGAGCTTCTCCTTCTTGTTGGCAAGCTCGGTCAGGCCCTCAGCGGCATCCTCGGCAGCGAAGACAACGATCTTGCGCATATCGCCCTCGGCGTCGTCGATGCGGCCGACCAGATCGGCAGCCTCGGCCTCGGCCATCAGGCCATCGAGCTCACGAAGGCGCATGCCCAGCAGGTCGGACATTTCCTTCTGCTCCATCTTGGGCTTGAGGTCAAGAAGCTTGATGGCGCGCTCGATGTTCGCCATGCGCTCGGCCTTGGCCTCCTCCTCCTTGGAAATAGCAAAGCGACGGCTGCGCAGCAGGCGGGCGGCCTTCTGCATCTTGTCCATCAGCTCTTCGTCATCGTAATCAGCGGCGGCCTCGACAACCTCGGCCTCCTCGGCGGAAACCTCGTCAGCAGCCTCAACCTCGGCAGCTTCGGTCTCCACGGTCTCGACTGCCTCGACCTCGGCAGCCATGGTCTCGTTCTCGGTCTCGTTCATGATCTCTTCGTTCTCAGACATGAGACTCCTTCTTGGCCCTCTCGGGCATCATCGCCCCATTCGCGGGGCCCGTCGCGCACTCTTTGCGCTTTAAACATTCATGCCTCTCGGCAAAACGTCCATTAGTTTATGGTGTCGCCATCCAATCTAGCTGCAGAATCTATGTGCACACATTAATGCGACATGTGCGACTCGCGGCGGGCGTACACCAGCGACACCGCGAACCCGGCCACGGCAATCACGGCCGCTACGCGCACGGCAGCCGCAAATCCTATCGCCTGGGCAACGTCCGCCGCAACGCCAGCGGCGCCAGCAGCCACCGCAGAACTCGAAAGCAGGCCGATAAACAGCGACGGACCAAACGACGCGGCAATCATGTTCCACGTGTTAAGCAATGCCGTTCCGTGAGGATGCTCAGCGGCGGGGAGCGTCTCCAAACCGGCGGTCTGCGAGGGGCTCAGTACCAAACCGACGCCGGCATACACCACAACGGTCAGCAGCACGACAACGCCGATGTTCATGCTTGCCGCGGTCATCGAGATTGCCGTCTGCCCCACAGCGATCAGGGCAAAGCCGACCGGCAGCAGCGGCCACGCACCACGGGCATCCATCACGCGTCCGCCCACAATCGAGGTCACGGCGTTGCAGGCGATCGCCGGCAAAATGAGCAAACCCGCGACAAGTGCGGTCATGCCGTATGCGCCCTCAAAATAGGGCGGCAACAAAACGCTCATCGAGAACGTCGTCATCATCGACACCACCACAAGCAGGCATGCAGGCCAAAAACGAACGCTCGCCATGGGACGCACGTTAAGCACCGGATGCTCGAGCTTGAGCTGACGAACCGCAAACAGGCCGAGCACCACAACAGCGGCGAAAAGCGCCACGATACCGGCCATCACATTGGTCGAGAACTCGCCTACGGAATACACGAACGCCGTAATGCCGGCAGCGAGCAAAACAACCGACAGAATATCAAGCGTGGTGTTCGAGCGCTCTCCGACATTCCGAACGAGCTTTGCTGCCGCCGCGGCGACCACGACACCGCCCACCAGCGGCACTACGAACACCGCCCTCCAGCCAAACAACGTGCACATAAGACCACTAATCACGGGCCCAAACGCCGGCCCTAGCGTAATGCAGGCACCGCCCAGGCTCAGATACAGACCGAGCTTCTCGCGCGGAGCGCAAGACAGCACCACGTTCATCATGAGCGGGAACAAGATGCCCGATCCCGCAGCCTGCAAAATACGACTTGGTAGCAAAACGCTAAACGACGGGGCGACCAGGCACAGGACTTCTCCGGCGACCAGGCATCCGCATGCGAAAAACAGCAGCTTGCGCGTCGAGAAACGACCGGACAGAAAGGCCATGATGGCCGTAAAGATCGACGTCACGATCATGTATCCCGAAACTAGCCACTGCGCCGTGGTGGCACTCACCGAAAAGGCCGCCATGATATCGTGCAGTGCCACGTTAATGATGGTCTCGTTAAACGCGGCGACAAAGGCTGCAATATACATTACGACGAGAAACGCCGAAGTGGCCGATGGCGTTGCTTGAACTTGTTGCTGAGATTTGCTCCCCATGCATTTCCTTCCTCTTGGAACGACAGTCGCATCGCCCCAGAGGAACAGTCCAGGGCGAGCATGAGCCCTAGACTTACGTCAGACGCCGCACGCGACGGATCCGACAACATGGTCCAACGTTGAAAGATTGTAACGCTGACGCGCAGCTTTCCTTCCGCGCTATTATTAAAAGTCCACGAAAGCACGAGACATGAGGAGCCCGCCATGATTAAGCCCATCATGAAATCCGAGTTCTTTTTGCGCCTGCCTTCCGAAGACGCGGGACCCGACGATGCCGCGACCGGGCAGGACCTCCTGGATACGCTCCATGAGCATGAGCACGAGTGCGTGGGCCTTGCCGCCAACATGATTGGCGTGCGCAAACGCATCATCTGCGTAAAGGACGGCAACAGGGCGCTGCTGATGTACAACCCTCAAATTCTTGAGCAGGTCAATTCCTATCAGACGAGCGAAGGATGTCTCTCGCTTTCCGGCGAGCGCCCCTGTACTCGCTATCGCCGCATTAAGGTTGAGTATTTGGACGAGAACTTCGTCCACCGCATCAAAAACTTCTCGGGCTACACCGCCGAGATCATCCAACACGAAATCGATCATTGCAACGGCGTCGTTATATAGTTCCGCCGATTCAAGAAAGCTCCCTGCAGCAAAACAACTGCAGGGAGCTTTTCATAGTGCGGAGCTTCTATCCCACTAGCTCTGGCGGTAATGATCGAAGAAGTCGGCCAAGTCCTCAAGCGACTCTTTGAGCACTTCCATACGCGGCAGGTACACGATGCGGAAGTGGTCGGGCTCATCCCAGTTAAAGCCGCCGCCGCGCGTGATCAGGATCTTCTTCTCGTGCAGCAGGTCAAGGGCAAACTGCTCGTCATCGGTGATGTTGAACTTCTTAACATCCATCTTGGGGAAGATGTAGAACGCCGCACGCGGCTTGACCACCGAGATGCCGTCAATCTTGTTGAGCGCCTCATACACAAAGTTGCGCTGCTCGTAGACACGGCCGCCGGGACGGATGTAGTCGTTGACGGACTGGTGTCCACCGAGTGCCGTCTGAACGATCGATTGAGCCGGCACGTTGGAGCACAGGCGCATGTTGGAGAGCATGTTGATGCCCATAATAAAGTCGCTCATGCAGCGCTGGTTGCCCGAAAGCACCATCCAGCCAATACGATAGCCCGCGATCATGTGCGACTTGGAAAGGCCGCTAAAGGTGACGCAGGGCAGATCAGGAGCGAGCGAGGCAATCGAGACGTGCTCGTAGCCGTCCATGCACAGGCGGTCGTAGATCTCATCGGCAAAGATCATCAGCTGATGCCTGCGTGCAACCTCGACGATGCCCTCGAGCACCTCGCGCGGGTAGACCGAGCCCGTGGGGTTGTTGGGGTTGATGATAACGAGGGCTTTGGTCGCGCTCGTGATCTTGGACTCCATATCCTCCAGGTCGGGATACCAATCCGCCTGCTCATCGCACAGATAGTGCACAGGATGACCGCCGGCAAGGGTTGCGCACGCCGTCCAGAGCGGATAGTCGGGGCTGGGGATCAGAATCTCGTCGCCATTGTCGAGCAGCGCGTTCATCGAAAGCTGAATGAGCTCGGACACGCCGTTGCCCGTGTAGATATGCTCCATCTGAACGTTGGGCAGGCCCTTGATCTGCGAATACTGCATGATCGCCTTGCGCGCGGAGAACAGGCCACGCGAGTTGGAATAGCCTTCGCAGTCGGGCAGCTGCTGGCGCATGTCCTTGATGACCTCATCGGGCGTGCGGAAACCGAAGGGCGCCGGGTTGCCGATATTGAGCTTGAGGATGCGCTCGCCCTCGTCCTCCATACGGGCGGCCTCGTCGACGACGGGACCGCGCACGTCATACAGGACGTTATCGAGCTTGGTGGATTTAGAAAAAGTACGCATGGTGGTGCTCCTTGCAATTTGAGCTGAGGGATGGGGTTCGGGCTTGGAATCGTTGCGGGGTGATGATGCCTCGCCTTGATCGGCGTCGCCGGCAAGCAGCCAGGTAACATCGACCTCCAAAATACGGGCGAGCAGCTCAGCCACATCGCGCCGCGGAATCGTCTTGCCGCTCACATATTGGCTCATCTGACTCTTGCCGAGTTTTTTGCCGAGCATCTCCGATGCGCGGATCACGTCCGACTGGCGAACGTCGCGATCGGACATAGCCTGTCGCAGACGATCGCTAAACGTCTCTTGGGCCACTAGAACCTCCTTGCTGGCAAAGTTCAATTTATACAACACGAATTGAACCTGAGTTCAATTTAGGCAGCAGTATAACGCCGTGCTATTTCGAAAAGTTCAATTTCAAAAATAAAATGAGCAAGACCTCGAGATTTATCCCAAGGCGATAACGACGTGCACGCATTTAGAGGTATTCGAGGAAACGAGCGGCGGCAAGCGAAACATCGGCCGTTCGATATATGGCGTTGATCTGCCGATGGGGATGCCCTTCGAGCGGACGCACAGCAACATCGAACTGGCAGCGACGCAAGATGAGCGCGGGAAGAATGCTCACGCCCAGGCCATCCTCGACCATAGCCATAATCGCATAGTCATCCCAAGTCGACAGTTTTGAGCGCACCGCCAGCCCCGCCCGACGGAATAGCGGCGTAATCTCATCATCGGTACCCCGTTCCAGCAGAATAAACTGCTCGTTGGCCAAGTCGGCAAGCGAGACGGTCTCCTCACTAGCAAGCAAGGAGTCTACCGGCACTACCGCCATCAACTCGTCGCGCACCAAAGATCGCGATGTCATCCCATTTCCTCGGGGCTCATGCGGGATAAAGCCCAGATCACAACGGCCCTCCGCCACCCATTGTTCAATCTCTGAATAGTCGCCCATCAGTAACTCGTAATCAACGTCCGGATAATCGGCGCGAAAGCGCGCAATCACCGGAGGCAGCACGTGGGTCGCCACACTCGAAAACGTACCGATGCAGATTTTGCCGCGCATGAGCCCACGCATCTCATCCACCCGTCGCTGCAAACGAACAAATTCCTCGCATAACGCCTCGACCGCCGGCATAACTTGCCGCCCATCGGCAGAAAGCGTCACGCCCTCGCGGCTGCGATCGAGCACCTTAAAGCCCCAGTCGGCCTCGAGATCGGCCACCATACGGCTCACGCCCGACTGCGAATAGTTCAGCCGCTCGGCGGCGCGCGTAAAACTGCCGGCGCGCACGGTCTCGAGCAGCACCTGCATCTTTTGAATATTCGTTTCCGCGGCACGCCTCCATCTTTGCATGAGTTTTTATCATGTTAACCATGCATTATATTCGCTTTTCTTCTAAAGCCAGTTCACCCATAGTGAACATGCTCGGATATAGAGGGGATGTCAGCGCATGAACAACGGACTGTTTACATACTTAGCAGCATTGCTATTGTTTGGCTCCAACGGCATCATTGCCGCGGCCATCGCGCTGCCGAGCTCCGATATCGTGCTGCTGCGCACCTTTCTGGGAGCCTTCTCGCTTGTCACCATCCTCGCCATCACCCAACGCCATAAACTGCAGGCGCCATCCCGCCCTCGCGAAGCTGCGGCCCTGATCCTCTCGGGAGCTGCGTTGGGCGCCAGCTGGATTTTTCTGTTTCGAGCCTATCAGACGATCGGCGTCGGCGTATCCTCGCTGCTGTACTACTGCGGCCCCATCATCGTCATGGCCCTCTCGCCGTTTATCTTTGGCGAAAAACTGACCGGCGGCAAAATCGCCGGCTTTATCGCCGTCGCCTGCGGCGCTTTTCTCATTGCAGCGCAAGGTCTCGGCGGCAACATGCCCATTGCGGGCATCGTCTGCGGCATCGCCTCGGCATTTTGCTATGCGCTGATGGTCATCGCTAGCAAGGGTGCGCCACGCATCGAGGGTCTCGAGAACTCTGCGCTCCAGTTGAGCGCCGCCTTTGTGACCGCGCTGGTCCTCACACTCGTCACCCAAGGCACCCCCTCGTTTTTCTCCCCCGGCATCGCCACAAGCATCGATTGGCGTGCCGTCGCTATGCTCGGCGTCGTCAACACCGGCATCGGTTGCCTGCTTTACTTTAGCGCCGTCGCCAAGCTGCCTGTGCAGACCGTCGCGGTTGTCGGCTACCTCGAGCCGCTTTCGGCGGTCGTGTTCTCGACCGTCCTTTTGGGTGAAGTCATAACGCCGGTCCGCCTGATGGGCGCCGCGCTTATCATCGGCGGCGCGCTCTTTTGCGAACTCGCCGGCAAGCGCGCAAGTACAAAGGCTGGCACTGCCCAGGCAGCGCGCGCCTAAAAGCCCCTCTTCAGTTTCCACCGACGAGCCCTATCGATCCCACCGAGCTGCTCGAGAGCGTCGCCGATACGCCCGAACAGCAACAGCTCGACGGCCTCGAGAGTGCCCAGCTCAACGACGTCAACTTCTAGCGACGTCACACATCGATGACAGTGGCCCTGCACCTCACGGGAGATGCAGGGCCATTTTGCATTGCAGTAAAGCTATGGGCTACGAACGACGCGGCTCGGGAACCACGAGCCTATCGGGGCTCGCGCCCTCGGCATCCATCAGGCTCACGTAACGAATCGACGGATCCCCATACATCGCGTAGTAATAATTGCCCGTGCGCGCGCTAAAGCATCCGGTATAGATAGTCTTCTCGAACTTGCCATCGCCCATCCTGGACGCCCCCTCAATCATCACCACGCCCTCGAGCGAGCGGAACATGCGAACGACGTTTTCGGTCTCGCTCTCCTTTTGCGGGTAATTGGCATTGAGGTACGCCGCCTTTACAAAACGGCTCGGCGAATAGCAATCGCCCGGAATGCCGCGCATGCCGGCACCGGCTCCATAGGGCTTAAGCTCGGCGCCACGCCATGTCGCCGTCTGCGGAAAATCGCTTGTGGCGGTGATATAGGTGCGCAGGTTTTCCATGTGCCACGGGAAGGTCGGCTGGTTGGCAAGGGTGTCGACCGGATCGTCGTATACATGCAGGCCGTCAGCCATCATCTCGACCACGATGCTGCGCTGGCTGTCGCCGATAATCCAATGGAGCAGCGACACGCCCAGCCCCTCTCCGGCAGATTTGGCGACAATCACCGTGTCGCGCAGCGCGGCCTCGACCTCATCGACCGTCGAGAACGTCGCTGCCACCCACAGGGGAAACTCATAGGCCGCGATATTGTTCTTGCCGTCGACAGGGCCCTCGGCATACTCGGCATAGCCGGGAAAGTTGAGCCCCGCCACAGCCAGACCCGCATCGTTACCACAGTCGAAAAACATGGGATAGTTCTTGTAATCGATGCACATGCCGATTACCGCGTGTGCCGCCGACGCATCGTCGATAAACGAATACGGAATGTGGAACCCGCGCGGCATCACGCGAACCTGTTGGCCGTAGTCAAAGCTCCAGTCGAGGTTGCGGCCCAGATACATGTGGCCAGAATTATCGGTAAATCGAATGCTCGTGCACATAGCGCCTCCTAGCTTTACGGTCCTGCTAAGGTTATTGTCACCAAACAAAAAGGCGCTAAACACAAAAGCCCGGACATGACAACAATGTCACGCCCGGACCAAAAGAGACGAAGTGCGGTGCTTTGGTCCCCTTAGACCAACTTTCCAAGACAGTGGTCGATCATATGCTGGACCATCTGCGCCTCGAAGCCCACAAAGTCCTGCTTGCGCTCGCGCATCTTGCCATCGACGATCTGGTCAAAGGCAACCTTGCACTTGATATAGCGCGTGGACTTGGTGACCTCCTCGTGCGTCAGGCAGCTCTCCTCCATCTTGCTGGCGCCCAGGCCAAACACCAGACGGGGGTTGTAGAGCACGTGGGGCTCGCCGGCGTCGTCCAGGTAGACGCAGACCTTCTTGGTAACGCCGATCTGGTTGGCGGCCAAGCAGCCGGCATCATCGAGCGACTTGATGGTATCGATCAGGTCCTGAGCAACCGACTCGTCCTCGACGGTCGCAACCTCGCAACGCTGGGACAGGATAGCCTCGTCGTGGCAAAGCTCTTTAATCATACGTTCCTCCATAGGGGTCGTTGTAACCGCTTAAGTATACGGTACCCACACATTTTCATGCGATAAATACCGTCCGTCTGTTACAAAGCGCCGAACATCAACATGCGAGGAACAGCAAGGTTGTAAAGGCGATATAGTAAATGAGTTCGTGTCAATCGGCCTAAACTCGGGGCCGAACAAGGAAAGGGTATGCATGGACGAACTTTTTCACGTCAGTGAGCGCAAGTCCACAATCGGGACCGAACTTCGCGCTGGACTGACAACATTCCTGGCGATGGCCTACATCATCGCCGTCAACCCCGCAGTGCTCTCGGGCGCTGGCATTGATGCGGGAGCGCTCGCCTGCGCCACCTGCCTGGGCGCCGGCATCATGACCATCTGCATGGGCATCTTCGCAAACCGCCCGCTCGCCTGCGCTTCAGGCCTGGGCATCAACGCCATGATCGCGGGCATCACCACCACCATGTGCGGCGGTGACTGGCACGTCGCCATGAGCGTTATCTTCCTCGAGGGTATCGTCATCTTGCTGCTCGTCCTTTGCGGCCTGCGCGAGGCCATCATGGACGCCATCCCCGTGGTCCTGCGCCACGCCATCTCGGTGGGTCTGGGCCTGTTTATCGCCATGATCGGCCTGTGCGACGCCGGCATCATCACCGCTGGCGCCGGTACGCTCGTCGGCCTGGGCGACATCGCCTCCCCCACCTTTATCGTCGGCATCATCTCCATCGTCGTGACGGTTGCCCTGGCTTCCCGCAACGTGCCGGGCTCGCTGCTCATCGGCATCATCGTCGCCGTTATCGCCGGAATCCCGCTGGGCGTCACCCATGCGCCCGAGGGCCTCATCGCACCGCTCGACTTCTCGACCTTCGGCGCCCCGTTTGCCAGCACTGCCGACGGCAACCTTGCCATCGTGAAGGTCCTGACCGACCCGATGCTGCTCGTCGTTGCCTTCTCGCTGCTCATGAGCGACTTCTTCGACACCATGGGCACCGCGATGGCCGTCGCCAAGCAGGGCGAGTTCTTGACCGAGGACGGCAATGTCGAGGACATCCGTCCCATCCTGGTCGTCGACTCCGTGGCCGCTGCTGCCGGTGGCTTTATGGGCGTCTCCTCCATCACCACCTTCGTCGAGTCCACCTCTGGCGCTGCCGACGGTGGCCGCACGGGCCTCACCTCCGTCACCACCGGCGTGCTGTTCATTCTCGCCGCGTTCTTCTCCCCCATCGTCACCATCGTTTCCAGCGCCGCCACCTGCGGTGCTCTGGTCTACGTCGGCTACCTCATGATGAGCGAGGCCTCCGAGATCGACTGGTCCGACGTGTCGCAGGGCTTCCCGGCGTTCATGATTGTCGCCGGCGTGCCCTTCACCTACTCCATCTCTGCCGGCATTGGTCTGGGCTTTATCGCCTACGTGGTCGTCGCGCTCTTTAAGGGCGAGGCATCCAAGATCAAGCCGCTCATGTGGATCGCAGCCCTTGCCTTCCTCGTCTACTTCTTTGTAGCGTAGGCGCAAGATTCGCAATACCAAACAGCAAAGCGCGGAGTCGCATCGAGCGGCTCCGCGCTTTGCTTTTAAAGCCAGGCGCCACACGGACGCGCGATGTATTGCTTCGCAAGTTTTGGACGTTTTGCTCTCCAAACGGCACTACCGCCGGCTACATCCTGCAGATATGCTGGGCGTAATCGCATAGGCCCTATGAGGATGGGAGTAACCATGGCCGCCTTGTTCACGACCCCCAAGCGCAATGACAAAACCTCTGGAGCCCATTTTGTCGAGCCCGACGTGCGCCGTCGCACGCTGCTCGCACACGGCAGCTGGCGCCGCGTGACACGCCGCATCGTTGTAGGCGCCGTATGCGCGCTCACGGTAAGTTCGCTGCTCATGCCGAGCGTCTCGCTCGCGGCCGAGTGGGTGGACGTCGGCGGCACCCAATACAACGCCGGCACCGCGGCGGGCGACGCCGCCGGCACCTGGAGCTGGGACGGCGCCGACGACATGAAGCTCAACGGCTATAACGGCGGCGCGATCGAGGCAGCGGGCAAGCTCAACGTGAGCTACGAGGGCAACAACACCGTCACTAACGACAACGGCCGCGGCATCAAGGTTAAGGATGGCGCGAACGAGAACGCCGAGCTTAATATTCAGGGCGACGCGTCCAGCACGCTCAACGTGACATCTTCTCGTGACGCCATCACTTCCGTCGGCAACATCAACATCGACGGCGCTGGCACTGTCAACGCCACGAGCACCGAGCACGATGCCATCGATGCCGGGGGCGATGTCACCATCAAGGGCTCGGGAAACGTTAACGCCACGGGCGATTCGGATGGCATCAGGGCCGACGGCAACATCACGATCGACAACAGCGGAACCGTCACCGCCAAGGCCACCGAGGATCAGGGTATCGATGCTAACGAGAACCTCATCATAAAGGGCGGCGGCAAGGTAGAGGCAAGCTCTATCAAAGACAATGCGATTTGGGCCGACGGCAACATCGAGATCTCGGGTGGCAGCCAGGTCAAGGCAAGCTCCGAGGAAGACGCCGCCATCGACGGTAAAAACAGCCTCACGGTCACGAACGCTTCCCTCAACGCAAGTGGCGTTGGGTATGGCATCTATGTCTACAAGGGCATCACGCTCGATGGCGCGACCGTGACGGTCCGCGCAAGCTCAGATGGCGGGGAAGCCAGCGCACTCTTCACCGATGAGGACAACATCGTCATCAAGAACGGCTCGACTGTGGATGCGCTCGCAGAAGGCAGGTTCTCGGTTGCAATCTCCACCAGTAATTTCTACTCCGACGAAGCGGGTGGCCATATCTACATCAGCGATTCCGTTGTCAAGGCCATAGCCCGCTATGCCGAGACCGGCGGCGACGGCCCCGACCACTACAGTGGAGACCAAAACGACGAAATCATCCCTGAGTCCGAGGGCCTGAACATCGGCATCTTCGCGCAGACCGAGAAGGGCATCACGCCCGCGACCATCTCGATCGTCCGCAGCAAGGTCACGGCCGAGGGAGACACGGCGGCTATCTTCGCCCTTGCCATGAGCGCGGACGGCAAGGCGATCGGCACCATCGAAATCAAGGACGCCATCATCCAGACGCCTGCAGGCGGCAAAGTCATTGACTATCGCAACAAGGAAGAGCTCAGCGACGGCATCGTCTACGAGGCGGGGCAGACCATTGGCACGGGCGATGCCACGATTGACTCCCCCTATGACGCCGCTGTCGCCAAGAGCACGGTCATCGTGCCTCCCGAGGAGACCAAGCCCGAGGAAAAGCACGGCAAGACCAAGCCCGAGGGTTCCAAGTCCGAGGGCACGAAGACAACCAAGACCGTTGCAGTTGCAGCCAAGGGAGCCAAGACCGTCGGCAAGCTCGCGGCAACCGGCGACACCTCGAACGCAGCCATCGTGGCAGCCGCCCTTGCGGGAACAGCCGCCATCGCCGCAGGCGCCCTGGCGAGTCGCAAACGTTCGTAAACACTTTTTCGCACAGGACGGGTGGATCGCAGCCCTTGCCTTCCCCGTCTACTTCTTCGTAGCGTAAGGGCAAGGCTGCAAAAGCTGAACAATAAAGCGCGGAGTCGCCATGTGAACTGCACCCCAAAACTTGGACGGCTTAAATAAGAACTACGCCGC
>NZ_QRKO01000012.1:0-63999 GCF_003471985.1 Collinsella sp. AM15-2
AGGCGGGGCATTCCCCGCCTCTTACACCACATCTCTGCGCGCTACCCGCAGAATGAACCTGCGCCCCCGTTTTTTGTCCTTTGGGCCTCGAAACGCCTCCCCTGAGACCTGATTGACGGCGCCATCCAGACCCCGTGGACAAAAAATGGCAAATATGAGTACTGTCACCTTTTTTGTAACAGCCAAAACTGCCCCAAACGACGTCTTTGCGGCCTAGATATGCCTTCAAATTGATCAAAACGCCCGGTAGCATGCTTCTGCGTGCCAACGTTAATGAACATATTTACTGTTGTGTCTAATATCTTATAAGATCGATATGATACTAGGCTAGCAACAGTACTCATATTTGCCATTTTTTGTCCACGGGATATGCCGCAGAAGGTCCAACTTGCTCCAGCATGTCGTACGCCGGTCCCCCCCTTCCGGCGAGTGCCGACATTTCCCCAGATAAAACCGACCAAAATAAACCTGTCCCTTTTCGGCAGGTTTCGCTTGCACTTTAGCGTGCGACAGCGGATAATGCCGGGCATTCGACAATACGCTTATTGCTCTTTCTATAGATTGAGGAGGCCCCTATGGCCATGGAATTCAAACGCAGGCTGCCGATCCCTATGGAGATCCGCGAGGAAATGCCGCTTTCCGCCGAGCTTACTGCCAAGAAGCAGGCATTTGACGCCGAGGTCGCCAAGGTCTTTACTGGCGAGGACGCGCGCAAGGTGCTCATCATCGGCCCGTGCTCTGCCGACCGCGAGGATTCGGTGCTAGAGTACATGAACCGACTGGCCAAGACCGCCGAGAAGGTCAAGGACAAGCTCATCATCATTCCGCGCGTCTACACCAATAAGCCGCGTACCAAGGGCACCGGCTACAAGGGCCTTCTGCACAACCCCAACCCCGAGGCTCCCGACGACCTGCTCGAGGGCGTCAAGGCCATCCGCCATATGCATCTGCGTGTTATTGAGGAAACGGGCTTCTTCACCGCCGACGAGATGCTCTATCCGTCCAACTACCAGTACCTCGTCGACCTGCTGAGCTACGTTGCCGTGGGTGCACGCTCGGTCGAAAACCAGGAGCACCGCCTGGTGTCGAGCGGCATTTCGGTGCCCGTGGGCATGAAGAACCCCACCGCCGGTTCCACCACCGTCATGCTCAACTCTATTTACGCCGCGCAGGCGCACCAGAGTTTCATCTTCCGCAACTGGGAGGTCGAGTGCGATGGCAACCCGCTCGCGCACGCCGTCATGCGCGGCTACATCGGCCTCGATGGGCGCACCTACCCCAATTACCACTACGAGCACCTGGAGCGCCTGGCCGAGCGCTATACCGAGCACGCCGGCTACGCCAATCCGGCGGCGGTCATCGACTGCAACCACGACAACTCGGGCAAGCGACCGCTTGAGCAGTATCGTATTTGCAAGGAGGTGCTCGACAGCTGCCGCCGCAACGAGTCCATCTCCAAGCTGGTCAAGGGCTTTATGATCGAGTCCTACCTGGAGGATGGCAACCAGCCGGTCGACGGCGGCGTCTTTGGTAAGTCGATCACCGACCCGTGCCTAGGCTGGGAAAAGACCGACTACCTCATCCACGAGATCGCAGAGCGGGTTTAGTTACGCGGGTTTACCAACCCGCGTAACGGCTCGACGCTGCAAACCCGCCAGAGCGGCAATCTGCCTTTCAACTGCGGCGGCATGACCAAAAGGTCAATGCCGCCTTGTTTCAAGGCACCTTGCTCGCTCTGGCGGGTTTTCGCTGTCGTTGCCAAAACAACGGCATCACCTTGGCTGCACACTCATTGGGGGCACTCATTGGGGACGTACTTAAATGAGTAGTCGTTGGGGACGTTCTTGTTTGACTAGTCGTTTAAAAACGTCCCCAATGACTATCTCTCCGCCCCCGTGGAATCGGGGGTCGTCTACCGAATGGTTGATGCGGCGGCCCTGCGGCCATGCCACACTCATAGATGGCCTGACCCAACTTGGAAGGAGCCTCCATGAGCCTTGACAACGTAACCCTGCGCGCCGCCACGCTCGACGACCTGGATGGTATCGCCGCCATCTACAACCGGCTGTGGTGCAACACGCTACGCAACCGCGGCGACGTCGAAGCTGCCGATTTCTGCGCGCGCTTCAACATTGCCATGCAGCTGCAGCGCTCCCCTATCGCGCTCGTTGCCGAGGCAGAGGGCCGCATTATCGCCGCCTGCTGCATCGGCATCTTCGAAGACGGCAAGCCGCGTACCAACCCCACGTGGGTACCCTGCTACGACGAGATGTTCGCCCAGGCAACCGAGATGGCAAAGACCGCCGATGCCAAACTCGAGGGCTCGCTCTTTGGCGACAGTCGCGAAAAGGCCACGGCCGATCGCTTTGCCGCCACGGGCAACGAGTATGCCCAGGGCCAGCTCAACCTGATCATCATTGTGCCCGAGTGGCAGGGCAAGGGACTCGGCCGCGAGCTCATCGACCTTGCGCGCGCCGAACTCGCCAAAGCCGGGTGCACCAAGTTCTTCCTGATGAGCGACTGCAACTCTGACTGGCAGTTCTACGAGCGCCTCAACATGAAACGCATCCTGGAGGATCACAGCCAAGACACCGGCGACGGCTTTATCGTCTACATGTACGGAGGCGACACGCAGGATTAGCCTGAGTGCCGCCTCATGGGCTTTCTCCAAAACAGCCCAAACCAATCAGCCACGCCAAAAGGGACATGCCAAAAAGGGACAGGTTTATTTTGGCAGGTTTTATCTGGGCAAACGCCAACCGCCGCGAGGAAGTTGCCTTCCCTCACGGCGGTCTTCTAGCAGCCAAAACCAAGTGAGTAGACTTTTTGCAGGAGGCCGAGCACGCCCCAAATCGACACAGCTCTGACCTGCGGTTTTATTGAGCACTTGTCATGATGTGCTCGGCAAATCCAAAAAAGCCTACTCACTTGGTTTTGAGGCGCTCCAGATAGGCAAAAAACGCCGCGAAAGGGGTCCGATCCTCTTCGCGGCGGTTGTTCGCGCTGGTTTTGAGGCGGTTTTGCCCGCTTGCTACTCGCTGTAGCGGGTGGCGATGGCAGCTCGCACCATGCCGGCGCTCATAAGGCAGGCCCCCGACGACTACAGCAGCACACGCCATAATCTGACAGTATCATTTGCCATAATCTTGCAGTAGTGTTTTCCATAATCTTATAGTAGCCCAGCTCAGAGGCGTTATTGGATAGTAACCTATAACCGTTTTAGAACGTCCCCAACGACTGCCTGGGAGCGATAACAGGTATTATCTGGTCAAACACCAAAACCACCACAAAGGTGCCTGTCCCCTTTGTGGTGGTTTGGAGCTCTCCGCGGCGGGATGCTAGACTGGCGGCGTATACATTCGCGCCAAAACACGGGTCGCATGCAAGAAAGGAGATGCCATGGCGCCTATTGCACCGCTCAAGATGCTCGTCGCTCCCGCCGCCAAGACCATCGCCCGCCTGAGCGACTCACTCACCTACGAAGATATCCCCTGCGTCGTCGAATCACGCGAGGACAGCTGCCCCTACCTGGGCCACGTCCCCTACTTTGCACCCAAGCTCGCATCTGATCCCGAGCAGCGTGAGCAGTAATCCAAGATGCAACTAGCACCGCACAACTCGCGGCGCTACTGTTTTGGCGCAAAGCGACCTGTCCCCCTTGCGCCAACACCGGGATTGTCGATGCTGCGGCCGCGGCGCGATATGAGGCGCGAAACCTCGCCCAGCAACACGCCGATCACCACACCCATGAGGATCGGCAACTTTGACATCTCGGCGGGCGAGCTGTTAAGCGGCACGATTGTCGCAACAATCGAAAGCACGAGCTCTACCACCGGCACCGCAAGCGCTACCGCAAGCACCTTGCCCTCGAAGGGCGCGCGGAACACACGTGGGCGGTCGTCGTATTTACGCAGGCGCCAAAACGCCGGGAACATCGGGATATAGCTCATGAGCAGAAAGACGACGTTCATCGAGAAGAAAACCCAAAAGACGTCGGAACCTTCGCCCAGCGGAATCTGAAGAAGCAGCACCAAGCTGGCAAAACAACCGTTAATGAGTGCTGAGCCGTTGGGCATGCCGGTCTTCTTGGACACCAGCGCAAAGGGGCGCGGCATGTTGCCGTGGCGCGCGGCATAGCTCGCCACGTTGTTGACGCCAAAACTCCAGCAGATCATGTTGGCGAACAGCGTCACCAAAAAGGCCACGCCCACGACCATCGTCAGCGGGTGAGCGCGCCCCACCATGGCGGCAACCGCGTCCACAATGCCCGAATCGAGTGAAAGCTGCTCGGTGGGAACCGCGGCTCCAATACCGATGCCACAGATAATGTAGATCGCCGCGATGGCAACGCCACCGGCGATAACCGCCTTGGGGATATCGCGCGATGGGTTCTTCATCGTGCTGGCAAAGGTCGCGACCACCTCAAAGCCCATAAAGTTGAATAGGATGATTGAAAGATACGTCAGTGAGTTAGTGTCTCCCAGATCGGGGACAAAGGTCTTAAACGACATATCGTTGGCAAAGCCGTTATTGCAGGCAAACCAGATGCCGACGATTCCCACCACGGCGGTAATGAGCACCTTGATGACGGCGCCGCCATCCATGACCCAATCGGCCTCGGCCACCGGCTGCATTGCCATGACCGTGACGCCCCACACAAAGGCAAGCTCGATGGCAATTCGGACCCCAAGCGAAAATTCGATGCCCCATACCGCATTGATGACACTGGGGAACATGCAGGCGATACTTGCCACCCACAGTGGAAAGTTGACCCAATAGCACCAGGAGCAGCGGGCGCCCCAACGGTCGCCCAAGCCCAGGCGAACCCAATCGTACAGACCGCCCTCGGAATCGAACGCCGTACCGAGCTCGGCCACCACCAGGCCATAGGGAAGCAAAAACGTAATGATGAGGAAGATCCACCAGAAGAACTGCACGTTACCCATGGCAGATGCCGGAGCGGCCGCCTCGATGGTAAAGACAACGCAGATAACCGAGAGGATGACCTCGAACAGGGAGAACTTTTTACCTGCCACGACACGCTCCCCCTACAGCAAAAAGGATGGCATCTGTACCGAAGGCGCAGCCCAAGGTAGGGTTGCAGGCCGCGTCACCGGTGCAGGTGCCATCCCAAAGAGAAGAGAGGATGCAATTGTTGGACCAACGCTCGCGGAACAGGCGCGTGTAGATAACGATACGCTGGTACATAGATACTCCGATCAAAACGGCCGCGATTGCGACCGGAATCTTTTGGCAATTGAAGACGCGTCTGACCTGGGATATTCAAGCGAACAATTGGCCTAACCCGCAATAAATCCCAGATCAGACGCGTACTCAATCAAAGAGGCGGGCACTCCGAAGTGGAGGCAACGGAGTGCCCAAAGAAAAACCCAGCCGACCAAGACATCGAATAAACCGACCATCAATGCCCCGAGATGGTCACGGTGCGATTCATCGACTGTCCGATTGATCGGCTGGGTTTCCGAGGTGCGGCAGATTGCCCTGAAAGAGGAGGGCATAGACCTTAAGGGTCATGCCCGACGATTGAAGGGCAAGGTGCCGTGCCTCGGGAAGCCAGACAATTACGCGGACGGCTCCTGCTGCGTAATGCAGTGGATGTTGCCGCCGCCGAAGACGACCTGCTCGGACTGGACGCCGACGCACTTGTAGACGCCCTCGCCCCAGACCTCGTCATAGATCTTCTGGAGCGTGTCGACGGCCAGCTGGTCGTTCTCGTCGCCGTACTGCGGGACGATGACGCCGTGGTTGGTGACCAGGTAGTTCATGTAGGACGCGATCAGCGGCTCGTCGGGGACGCGCGGCTCGGCGTTCTCGTCGGCGTCGATGGTGTCGCAGGAAGCCTGGTCCATGAACAGCGGGTTCACGGGCATGCAGAGCTTGTAGACCTTCATCTTGCGGCCCTTGGCGTCAACGGCGTTGGAGAGGGTCTCGTAGGCAGCGTGGCACTGCTCGTAGAACGGATACTCGGGATCGTCGGTCCAGATGCAGGCCATGACGCCCGGGGCGATGAACGTGGCGACGTCGTCGATGTGGCCGTTGGTCTCCTCGGGGTCGATGCCCTCCTTGACCCAGATGACCTTCTCGACACCCAGGTAATCCTTGAGGTGCTCGTCCATGTAGGCGCGAAGCTCCTCGCTCCAGGGCTCAAACTTCTTCTTGAACTTGGGCCAGATGGACTCGGGATCCTCTTCCTCCTCGAGCACTGCAGAGCAGGTGCGGCCCGGGGAAAGCAGGCACTGGTCGGTCACGACAAGGGTGCCCTCGCCGTCGACGGTGATGGAGCCGCCCTCGAGGATCATGTCGTCGGGACGGTAGCGACGGCAGCCGGAAAGCTCAGCCATCTTAAGGGCGATCTGCTCGTCCTTGTCCCACGGGAAATAGAGGCCGTCGACGAGACCGCCGTAGGCGTTGAAGTGCCAGTGGTTGGCGCGCTTCTCACCCTTGCCGTTGATGACGTAGGTGGCGGCGGTGTCGCGGAACCAGGCGTCGTCGGTGGTCATCTCGATGACGGTGACGTTCTCGTCCTCCTCGAAGACGGCCTTGCAGTTGGCATAGTCGACCTGGTTGGCGCACATGGTAACCGGGGTGAACTCGGCGATGGCGCGGGCGATGGCGGCATACTGCTTCTGAGCCGGCTTGGCGCCGTGGGCCCAGGTGTCGGTGCGGTGGGGCCAGCCCATCCACACGCGATCCTGCGGGGCGAACTCGGCGGGCATGAAGAAGCCGTCGGCCTTGGGGGTGGACTCGGACTCGGTGATCGTACGCATAAGATTTCCTCCAAATCGAACGATCGTTTGCCGCGGGCGGGTTACCCGCAGCCTAAAACCAAGAGATGGTAGGCGCCCGTCCCCCGGCAAAGGTCGGGGCGCCCGGCGCCGGTTTTCACGGAGTCGCACCGGCAAGCGACGACGTAACCCGGTGCGCGGAGACAGAACGCACGAAGGATACGGAAGAGAGATTGGGGTGGGCGGTGGTTACCGGAGCAATAGCTCACACCCACCCCAGGGAATGGTTAGCAAACCTGTCGCTTGGGCACGCCTCCAAAGAGGCCGGAGTGCCCAGAGTCGGGAGCGACAAGCCCGACGAAGCGCACGTTGGTACGCGAGGAGGGTCGGAGTCCCAGAACCGGGTGCTCTAGTTCTCCTCGGCCTCGGCGGCCTCCTCAGCGAGACGCTGGGCTGCGAGCTCAGGGGTCAGACCCTTGTACTCTTCCTTGCGGCCCTTAGCGCTGACGACGCGGACGACCTCGCCGATGAGCACGAGCACGATGAAGATGACGATCATCGGGACCTTGTCACCAATTTCAGCAGCGGAGAACGGAATCAGCGTTGCAACGATGGCAAGAACCAGCTCGATGCAGGGGATGGCGAGCATAACCTTCATCATGGCGCCCTTAAACGGGAACGTGAAGATGCGCTCACGGTTCGGGTCGTTCTTACGAAGGTTGAGGAATGCCGGGAACATCGGGATGTAGGTGAGCAGCAGGAAGACGACGGAGGTGCCGAAGAGCATCCAGAAGACACCGTTGGAGATGGCGTCGATGGGAACGAGCTGCAGGCACAGCACCAGGGAGGCAACGACGGCGTTGACCAGGTTGGCGCCGTTGGGCATGTCGTCCTCGGAGATCATCGAGGCGAAGACCTTGGGCATGTTGCCGTGCTCGGCAGCGTAGCGAGCGACGGAGTTGACGCCGAAGGACCAAGCAGCCATGTTAGCGAACAGGGTGATCAGGAAGGCGATGCAGATGACCTTGAAGATCATGGAGTCGCCCACCATGGTCTGGACTGCGACGATCATGCCGTAGTCGGGGTCGATGGAGTCGGCCGGCACAGCGGCGCCGATGCCGAAGCCAGCGAACAGGTAGATGACGGCAATAGCCACGCCACCGACAATGATAGCCTTGGGAATATCGCGAGCGGGATCGGCCATGTCATCGGTCATGGTGCAGATGACCTCGAAGCCCATGAAGTTAAAGATGATGATCGACAGATAGCCAAGAGCGTTGGTGTTGGTGAGTTCGGGCAGGAAGGTGGCAGCGGACATGTCGTTCGCAAAACCGTTCTCCATGGCATACCAAATGCCCAGAGCGCCAACGATAACGGCAACGGCGACCTTGATGATAGCGCCTCCGTTAAGGACCCACTCGGAGTCGGCCGCCTTGGAGCGCCCCATAAGGTAGACGATCCACACAAAGGCAAGTTCGATACCCATCTTGGCGATTAGGTTGAACTCGACGCCAAAGACCATGCCCAGGATGTCGGGGAACATGGTAGCCAGCGAGGCGATCCACAGCGGGTAGTTGACCCAGTAGTAGTACGAAATGCGGGCGCCCCACTTGTCGCCCAGGCCATCGCGTACCCAGTCGTAAATGCCGCCCTCGCCGTCATAGGTGGTGCCGAGCTCGGCGACAACCATGCCGTAAGGGAGCAGGAAGGTCAGGATCAGGAAGATCCACCAGAAGAACTGCTGGTTGCCAATGGCAGCAGCAGGTGCGGCGGCCTCGCAAACGAAGACGACGCAGATGATGGTCGAAATGACCGTCAAGAAGGAAAGCTTTTTCTTTCCGTCGCTCATGATGAGCTCCTTCGCTCAGTCTTGGACAGATCCGAGGCCCTAAGGTATTAAGGCAATTGCCTGGGCCTCGGTGAGCGGGCGACAGGAGACGAGCATCCGCCGCCCGCAAACGTGCTTTAAGAACCCTTGAGGCTTAGAGCTGCTCGAGAGCCTCGAGAGCGGCGTGGAGCTCAGCCTTGGCGGAGTACTCGACACCCTCGTCGTTGAGCGGAGTGCGCTTGCCCAGGGCGGCAAGGAGAGCACGGATGGAGTGCTTGCGGTTCTCGGCCTCGACCCAGCACAGGGAGCGCTCGGGATCGTCCATGACCTCGTCGACGACTTCCTCGTTGCGGGTGGCCGGCAGGCAGTGCATGAACTTGGAGTTGGGGCCGGCGAAGTTCATCATGTCCATGGTGACCTGATACTTGGGATAGAACACGTCCATGTAGTTCTCGCCCGAGACCTCCTCGTCGTACAGGCCATACCACACGTCGGTGTAGATGAAGTCGGCGCCCTTGATGCACTCGATGTCGTCGGAGATGACGACAGAGCCGCCGGAGACCTTGCAGTTCTCCTCGGCGATGGCCATCATCTGCTTGCCGAACTCGGCGCGCTCCTCGACGGTGCCAACGTGCAGGCCGCCGTCGGGGATCTGGTGGCCCTTAGGTCCAAACTGGACGAACTTCATGCCGACCTTGGAGGCGATGAACATGAGGGAGACGCAGACCTGGGTGGCGTCGCCGATGAAGGCCAGGGTGCAGTCCTCGATCTTCTTGCCCTCGGGGAGGTTCTCGAGCATGGTCATGAGGTCGCCCATCTCCTGCGTGGGATGGTTGAACTCGGACATGCCGTTGATGACGGGCACAGCGGAGCCCTCGGCGAGGCCGACGACGTCCTTGTGACGGTCAACGCGAGCCATCATGATGTCGAGCAGCGAGCCCATAACGCGAGCGGTGTCGCCCAGGGACTCGTGACCGCCGAGCTGGATGGTGCCAGGGCCATAGAACTGAGCATGGCCGCCGAGGTCGGTCATAGCGGTCTCGAAGGAAAGACGAGTGCGGGTGGAGACCTGCTGGAAGATCATGCCAAGGCTCTTGTTGCGGAGCAGGTGCGGATAATAACCGTCAACCTTGATGGCCTTCTTCATTGCCAGGCCAAGATCCTCGATAGCCAGGATCTGCTCTTTGGTGAAGTCGTTGGTGTCGATGAAATCCTTAGGCAGTGCCATGTCGATTTCCTTTCCGCCGGTCGTGCCGACTATTACTATGAGGCGCTCGAACATCACGCCTCGTGTTGACAAGACCATCATTCACCCGTATGCAATTTTTACCTAGTTTATTCGGGATTAAAGACCGTTCACGGAGTTACACCCCCTCTAAACCAATATAAACCCGCAGGTAGCGGGATTGCAGGGGGTTTACTATCTAGAACCGCGAACGGTATACGGCTATGCTGTATCTCGGCGCCTAATCCGCAATGAAACGAAGGGTTGAGACGTCTATACCCCACAAGGCATACAGGGCTTTGCCATAGATTAAATGAGATGGGACGGTGACAGATGAACACTCTGATGTTCTTCTATACCCTAGCGATACTCGTGATCTGTATTGTGACGGCAGTGCTCTCGCTTGCCGCCTATGCCTCGTCCCGTCGCCGATTCTTTATCTATGGCAGCGGCGTTTTTATTTGCTATGCCATCGAGATGACCGAGATCTTCTTTTTTGAATACACGTTGCAAAACCAGAGTTTTCCGGCCAGTGACTATTACTCAATTACCATGCCTGTAATGCGGACCCTTGTGGCGACCGCTTCACAGGCTTTTATTTGGCTGATTGCCATGGACCTGCTCGATAAGCATTCTAAAAAGCAGTTTGTCATTCCCGTCGCAACGTTCTTCCTGAGCGAGCTGCTGATCATTGTCGCTGTCCCCTACGGCCCCATGCATCAATGGCTCTACTACACGATGCGTCAGGCATTCCTTGTATTTGTGGGGCTCTATATCTTTTGGACGGCACGCAAGAGCACACAAGTCGAGCTGAAGGCACGCGTTAACAACCAACGAAAGCACCTGATTATCGGCGCTATTCTGGTCGGATGCATCGTCGCCGAGGATTTCTACAACATTCTGATTGTCCCCATGAGTCTGGCGCCCTCTTGGCTGCAACTATATCTGTCCGAGCGCAACTTTAGCGAAAACGTCTTTGCCTGCTACTTTGCGATTCTGCTGATCATCCACTCCTACCACGTGCTTTCAATCCGCATGCAGGAGGCGCCCGAGGAAAAGAACGTCAGCGATCTTGATCGACACATCGAAGAGCAGATGCCCTTCTATCGCAACGCCTACAAGCTCTCCAACCGTGAGACCGAAGTTATGCGTCTGGTCGTACTGGGCAAATCGAACCAAGAGATCGCTGACGAGCTATTCCTTGCCGTGGGCACCGTCAAGACCCACATCCACAACATCCTGGTCAAAACCGAGCAGCAAAACCGCACGACGTTGATCCTCCACTTTTGGAAGCGATAACCTACCAAAAAGGGACAGGTTTATTTTGGCAGGTTTTATCTGGACAAACGTCGGCCGCTGCGAGGGAGTTGCCTTCCCTCGCAGCGGTCTTCTAGCCGAAAAAATCAAGTGAGTAGACTTTTTCCATGAGGCCGAGCACACCCCAAAACGCCACAGCTCTGACCTGCGGTTTTATTGAGCGTTTGGCGCGGTGTGCTCGACAAGTCCAAAAAAGTCTACTCACTTGCATCTGAGAGGCACCAGAAAGGCAAACAACCGCCGCGAAAGGGATCCGGACCCCGTTCGCGACGGCTGTTCGCGCTGGTTTTGTGACGGTTTTGCCTGCTTGCTACTCGCTATAGCGGGTGGCGATGGCAGCTTGTACCATGCCGGCGCTCATGAGGTACGTTACCAAGAAGTAGCCACCATAGGCCGCCAGGAAAATCGCGCAGGTGAGGCCCACGGTGCCGGCGATGCTCATATCGCCGAATACGCTCACCAGCTCGATGATCACCTTGAGCGCCACAAAGGAGTGCGCCAAGCCCACTGCCAGCGGGAACAGGAAGAACACCGCTTGCTGCGCCATCACCGAATGCCGGATCTGGCGGTCGTCACAGCCGATCTGTGCCAGCACACGATAGCTGCGGCTGCCGTCGGCCACATTGGAGAGCTGCTGGATCGATAGGATTGCCGCGCACGCAACGACCAGTACAAAGCCAATGTAGATGGCCAGATAGCTAATCATGCCGTTCATCTGCGCTGCTTGCGTGTACATCTCGGAACGCGTGATGAAGACTCCCCACGACCCCGGCTCCTTGCCGTCAACGAGCAGATTATCGAGCAAGGTGTATTTAATGCTCTCGTCTGCCTCGGTCGTATCCATACCCTGTTTGTAATTAACGAGCAGATTACTGGAATACGGTTGCAGATTAAGCTGGGACAGCAGCTCATCGGCTACGACCACGGTACCGGGATTGCTGCCCATCGCCGAGTTGGCGATGGCCGCCGTGTCCTCGTCCGACTTATCGGTTGCGGGCTTGAGCGTATGCCCGCCCAAGGTAAGGGCATGGCCGCCAGCCATATACTTGGTGTACAGGTCGCCCAGCTCACCGCCCATATCACACGTGAGCAGATACTGGTCGCGGCCAATGCTCACCGGCTCCTCGCCCATCATCTGGCGCAGTTTGTTGTACTGGCTCGCCGGCGTCACATACAGACCCATCGCATCGGCGTTGCTTCCCTCGAGCGCCTTGGGAAGCTTTTCGCCCATGGCCTTGCACATCTCACCCGCCACCACCGAGGGGCCCGAGCCGCCAAGCGGGTAACTCAGATACGAATCGATCTGCACATGCTCACCGGCAACATCGGCGATATTGACCTTCTTGCCGGTCTCGTCGTTGTTGTCCGCCGACTTGCCCTTAATACCGTCTGCAACGTTATCGGGATCTTTACGATCGCCATGCCATGCAGCGTACAAATCGACCGTTGCATCGGCCAGCACCATGCGATCGGCCTCAGACGGATTGACATACTCCTTGTAGTAGTCGAGCGTTTCGGGCGTGTAATAGACATACGTCTGAGACACGTCAACAGGGTTATAGCGCTCCAGGTTTTCGTTCATCACGTTGGCAATCGACATACCGCAGGTCACCGAGGTAATGGCCAAAAACAGAATCATCGCGATGACGCCCATCGAAAAGCACACCGTGTTGACCTTGGCCGAAAGCTGACGCACGGTAAACATATTGAGGCCGCGCCAATACACGCTGCGCAGGCTCTGCAACAGCTTGATAAGCATGCCCGAGAGTCCCCAGAACAGGGCAAAGGTGCCCACTGTAACCATAGCGGTCGTAATGCCAAACTGGTTCATAGCCTCTTGCAGCTTGCTGTCCGTCGCGGTTAGCGGGAACCCATCACGTAGCAGACGGTAATAGGCCACGCCCACAAGCACCACGCCCACGGCAAAGATGGCAATCGCGATCCAGGGGTTGCGTGTCTTGATGCTCTCGTTGCGACGCTCGGCACCCATAAGCTCGATGAGTTTGGTACGACGCACGGCGCGAAGGTTCAGCAGCAGCGTGAGCACAAACATTACGAGCATGCAGGCAAGGGTCAGGTTGAACGCATGCACCGAGAAAAAGAAGTGGAAATTGGCGATCTGCGTCTTAAAGAGCGAGGCCGTAAAGAACGTCATGAGCTGGGAGAGCCCCACGCCCAGCACAATGCCGGCGACAAAGGCCACGACCGATACTATCACGGTCTCGAGCGCCATGATCGTGGCGACGCGCCCGCGCCCCATGCCGAGCACCTGGTACAGGCCAAACTCCTTCTTGCGGCGTTTCATGATGAAGTTATTGGCATACACCATCAAAAAGGCCATGACGCCGGCCAAAAAGTACGTGAGGTAGCCGAGCATGCTGCCCATGAGCTCGGACAGTCCCTGCTCCTTGATGCCGGCAATGTCGACCTGCATCGAGACGGTATTGAAGGCATAGAAGACCGTAACGCCCAGGGTGAGCGTCAAAAGGTAGACGAGGTAGTTGCGGCCGGCGCGGCGGACGTTGCCCCAAGCGAGTTTACAGAGCATCGGAGCCCTCACCGCCCATCATGGCAATGACCTCCATAATGCGGTCGAAGAACTCTCGGCGGTCGGTGTCGCCGCGGCGCAGCTCGGTGAAGATCTTGCCGTCGCGAATAAACAGCACACGGCTCGTGTAGCTGGCGGCAAAGCTGTCGTGCGTGACCATGAGCACCGTGGCGCGCAGGCGGCGGTTAAGGGCCTCCAGGCTCTCGAGCAGCAGACGGGCGCTCTTGGAATCGAGGGCGCCGGTGGGCTCGTCGGCCATGATCATGGTGGGGTCGGTGACGAGCGCGCGAGCCGCGGCAACGCGCTGCTGCTGGCCGCCCGACATTTGGTAGGGATACTTGTCGAGCACCTGACTGATGGACAGGCGCGCTGCCACATCCTGCACGCGGGTCGAGATTTCCGCCGAGTTTGTACGGGCGATGGTGAGCGGCAGGGCGATGTTCTCGCGTGCCGTGAGCGTATCGAGCAGGTTAGAGTCCTGGAAGATAAAGCCCAGCTCCTCGCGGCGGAACTGCGAGAGCTTGGCCTGCTTCATGCGTGTTACGTCCTGGCCGTTGATGCGGATGGTGCCGCTCGTAGCGCTATCGATGGTCGAGACGCAGTTGAGCAACGTCGACTTGCCCGAGCCCGAGGCGCCCATGATGCCAACGAATTCGCCGCGGTTGACGGTAAAGCTGACGTCGTTGAGCGCGCGGGTCACGTTGCCCAGCGCTCCATATACCTTTTCGAGATGCGCGACCTCCAGTACCGGGGTCGCCATGTGCGTGGTTTGCATACCGAGTCCTTTCTTGCGATTAGTCTACGGCATCTATAGTCGCAAGAAGCCGAGTCGGCTACCATCGATATGGCTTACGCTTGCCTTACCGTTGTGTAAGGTACGGGTAGCTAATTTGGGACGGGGCTATTTTGACTACCTTGGCGATGATTTTTCTGGGACGGGGATTAAATAATCATTTTGTACCGAATGATTATTTAATCCCCGTCCCAGAAAAATCATCGGGTAGATCATTCGCTTGAAAGGTAGTCAAAATAGCCCCGTCCCAAATTAGCTACCCCGTCGATTGTCGTTGTTGAGAGAGGACTCCTGTTGAAGACCGTTCATGTTGCCGCTGGGATCATTCGCAAGGAAGGATCCGATGAGTTACTTGCCGTGCAGCGCGGCTATGGCAACATGCAGGGACTTTGGGAGTTCCCCGGTGGCAAGCTCATGCGCGGCGAGACACCCGAAGACGCCGTGCGACGCGAGCTTATGGAAGAGCTGCAGGTAAAAGTCACCAACCTGCGCGATTTTTACACTGTTGAGTACGACTACCCCGATTTTCATCTCTCCATGGAGTGCTATTACTGCTCGCTCGCCGATGAATCCGATGAGCCCCAGAAGCACGACCGCCAGCTCGATATCCGCTGGATTCCGCGTACCTCGCTTGCCACGGTTGAGTGGATGCCCGCCGACAAGGGACTCATCGATGCCCTGATTGAGCTGAAGGAAGATCGGCTTGAGACAAGCTCTGCCGATGACGCCGCGCCCAACACAGCCGACAAACCCAAGCGTGCACCTAAGCGCCGCAGCAAAAAGCGTCCGAAGCCCGGCCTGCTGGACGGCATCGATACCTCGGACCTCTCCGCTGACGAGCGCGAACTGGTCCGCCGTCGCGCCGCTATCAAAAAGTCCATGAAGGGCAACAAGCGCGCCAATACCAAGCCCGAGCTGCTCGTACGACAGCGCCTGCGCGCAGCGGGCCTTACGGGTTATCGCTTGGAATGGAAGGTACCCGGCAAACCCGACATCGCCTTTCCCGGGCGCAAGATCGCCATCTTCGTCAACGGCTGCTTTTGGCACCGTTGTCCCAAGTGCAACCCTAGCCAGCCCAAGCGCAACGTTGAGTTTTGGGAGGCAAAGTTCCGTCGCAACGTCGAGCGCGACCGCGCTGCCGTGGCAGCACTCACTCAAATGGGCTGGACACCCATAACCATCTGGGAATGCGAGCTCAAAAAAGACCGCATCGACGCCACGATGGAAAAGGTCATCGAACAGGTGCGCGCCGCAGAGCCGCAGCGCTAGGAACGAGCCATCCACACGCCCCACACAGGCAAGCCACATCCACGTCACAAACCTTAGAAAGCCCTTAAGCTCAAAACCTTTCAAGAGTGTTACTCGATAGCTTTGAACTGCGGTTTCATCGCAACGTCAAATCTCATTAAGCCTTCCTTTAGCGCTTCTTTGCAACAGCCGCGGCATAATACCGCCAACGCACGGGACCTAGCAGCACACCCCGTGCGCAACCTTTTGGTGGACATCGAGGAGGCCGCAAAAGCATGCATTCTTCCAATGACGCAGCACAGCAGCCATCCCTAAAACATGCAAACCTTTTCTCCTTCCCCCCGACACAGAGAAACGGCCTCCTCGACTCCCCCACCACAAAAACCAAGCGCTCAGCCGATCAGAGCCTCAACTTACGAGCATCCTTCGAAAAGCTCCAAGCATCCCTAGACAAGGCGTTCCCCGAACAGGCAAGAGCAATCTAAGCCCATCGCGCTTTATACTGATGCCATGCGAAACATGGATCACATAGAATTGCACCGCGGAGGACGCGAGGAAGCGTTTCCCGAGACCGCCGAAGACTGGCCCTATATTGCCGAACGCGCAGAATTCGCTCGCTATCCGGGCAATTCCGTCCCCTGGCACTGGCATTCCGAAGTTGAGCTTTTCTACATGGAGCAGGGAGCGATTGACTATCGAACGCACGCGGCTCATGAGCACGTACGCTTTGAGGAAGGGTCCGCCGGCTTTATCAACGGCGGCGTTTTGCACAGCACGCTGCAATCACCCAATTCGGCGCCAGCCATTCAAATGCTGCATATCTTTCAGCCGTCGATGCTCGGCGATCCCGCGGGACGTCTCCAAAAGCGCTACATCAACCCATTGCTTCAATGTCGAGGCGTCGATGTGCTCAAATGGTCGCCCACCAATCCCGACGATATGCCCTTTATCGATTTGCTGAAGAGCTCCTTTAGCCACGACCTTCAACGGCCGCAGAACGAGATGGCGCTTCGAAATAGTTTGTCAGAGCTCTGGATTCAGATTAACGCCAAGGCCGAACCGCTCTTTTCTTCCGACGGCGCCTCTTGGATGACCAGCCGCGACGTACAGTTCAAGGCAATCCTGGACTTTATCCGCGCAAACTATGCAGCCGCTATAGATGTGCCCCAGATGGCATCTGCAGCCGGCGTAAGCGAAAGAGAGTGTTACCGCATTATCGAAACTTGTGCAGGAACGACCCCGGCGGCATATCTACGCGCATACCGCATAAACCGTGCTTGCGAACTTTTGGCACACACCACGCGAACGGTACAGACAGTCGCGCGCCAATGCGGATTTATAACAGCAAGCCATCTTGGCCAGGTATTTAAAGAACAAATGGGGTGCACTCCTTCGAGCTATCGAGCAGCGAGGCAGAATCTCGATAGCACCAGGCAGAAATCCCGCTAACCCTTCTTCTGTCACTGCATCAAACTTGCAGGCAAACAACAGAGAGGAGCAATCATATGAAGCACTTTGACCATATCGTATTTGACGTTGATGGGACATTGGCAGATACAGAAGAAAGCGTTCTGTCATCGCTTGTCCAGATTGTCCAAGAAGAGACCAGCAAAACGCTTCCCCGACACGAGCTTGACTTTGCCCTCGGCATACCCGGCAAGGATGCCCTTGAGAAACTTGGGATCTACTCGCAGGCAACGTTGGATCGCTGGTGCCAAGTTGCCGCCAGCTTTAAAAGCACCATCAGCGTGTTTCCAGGTTTGCTTGAAGTCATCGCAACACTCGCCGATAGCGGCTGCAAACTTGGCATCGTCTCCTCACGTGCGCGCGACGAATACGCAAAAGAAATTGCACCCCTTGGTTTCGATAAGTATTTTGAGCACATCATCCTTGTCGAAGACACAACCGAACATAAACCCGCACCCGCACCCATGCTCGAATATCTCCGACGTGCGGGCGCGAATCCTGGCAACGTCGTCTACGTTGGCGACACCGTCTACGACGAACAGTGCGCAACTTCAGCAGGGGTCAGTTTTGCCCGAGCAGCATGGGGATCACACCAAGATATCCCAAACGCCACCTACAACCTCAAAACCCCCAACGACCTGCTAACCCTAACAACCAAATAACCCACGCGTCCCACCCTTTCAGTCCCAACGCCACAAGGGCGATTGAGCAGGACGGCTTGGGCGGGTCCCCGTACTTAGTTTCCAAAATCATTCCGCAGCGCGAAGGCTTCTTATTATTTTCCGCCCTAACGCCACAAGGGCGACGACCTCGAGTAGGTCAACCTGGGAGGGACGAGGGCTTAGTTCCCCAATCTTTCCGCAAGGGGCAAAAAGCCTCGCCGCACGAAGTGCGCAGCGAGGCTTTTTGCATGCCCGAGGACGATTGGGGAACTAAGTCCTCGTCCCTCCCCGGGATATGTAGCGAGTCGGAGTACCCTTGCTGTTACTCTGCTTTGCCCACGGAGTTGAGGTTGGTCATGCGGATCTTAACCAGCTCGGTGATCTCACGCATGCCCTCCTTGGCCGGCTTCTTGGGATCGAAGCAGGCGGGATTCTCGGCCATGTAGGCCATGAAGCCCTTGGTGTAGGCCTGACGCAGCTCGGTGGCGTAGTTAACCTTGCAGATGCCATTCTTCACAGCCTCGGCAACCTGCTCATCGGGCACACCGGAGGTGCCGTGCAGAACCAGCGGCACGTCGACGGCGTCGCGGATGGCCTTGACCACGGACTGCTCGATGTGAGGATCGCTCGTGTACACGCCGTGGCTGGTGCCAACGCCAATGGCCAGCGAGGTGCAGCCGGTGCGCTCGACGAACTCCTTGGCCTCGACAGGATCGGTGTAAGGGCTCTCGCCCTCAACCGCAGGACCGTCGTCCTCCTTGCCGCCAACCTTGCCGAGCTCAGCCTCGACAGGCACACCCATGGCGCGACCAGCATCGGCGACGGACTTGGTCAGGGCAATGTTGTCCTCGAAGGACTCGTGCGAACCGTCGATCATGACAGAGGTGTAGCCCGTGCGGAAAGCCTGCATGCAGCGGTCATAGCCATCGCCGTGATCGAGGTGCAGAGCGACGGGCACGGAAGCGCGCTCGGCGGCGGCCTTCACCATGCCGTAGAAGTAGTCCAGACCAGCGGTCTTGATGGTGCCCGGGGTGGTCTGCATGATGACGGGGGACTTGGTCTCCTCGGCAGCGGCCAGAATGGCCATAACAAACTCGAGGTTCTCGACGTTGAACGCGCCGACGGCGTAGTGGCCGGCCTGAGCGTCCTTGAGCATCTTTTCGGTGGTAACAAGTGCCATGAGCGTTTGCTCCTCTCCCTCGCCCGCATCTGGACATCGGGCATAGTTGTTCACAAGGCGTTTTACCTTGCGTTTTTCTGCGTTCATTGTATGAAAATCGCATCTGTCGCATGTACGAGATATCGCCGGCACGCAGGCCAAAACGCTCGTTTTTGAAAAGCAAACGGAAGGGATTCAGGCTAAATTCCCCTATCCGACATTACCGTTTTCAAGCGAATCATCTTTCTTTTATAGAAAAGATAAGTAATCGAAAGGCGTTTACTTGCTCAAAAAGAAAATGAACGAAAATAGACTCAACACAATTCCTGCAAATTTAGGCTGAGGATGGAGCAGCTATGGCCCACGCAACAACCCGAGCTTTCGCCGATGAGCGACGCGCCGCCATCATGGAGATGCTTGAACATAACGCCTCTGTGCAGGTGGCAGAAATCGCCCAGACCTTTGGCGTATCCTCCGTCACCGCCCGCGCCGACCTGGACGCGCTAGCCGAGTCCGGCAAGCTGCGCCGCACGCATGGCGGCGCCGTGTCGCTCCAGAAGCGACTGACCGTATCCACCCAGGATCGCCGCATCAACGTCAATGTCGCCGCCAAGCAGGCCATCGCGCAAAGCGCTATCGAGCTCGTCAGCAACGGTGACACCCTGCTCGTCGACTCGGGCACCACAGCGCTCGAGTTTGTCCGGCTCCTCGACCAGCGCGATGGCATCACCGTCATCACGGCCGACATTACCATTGCCGATTACATCGACGAGAGCATGCCCTCAGTCGATGTCGTCATGCTGGGCGGGGCACTGCGCAAAGGCCATCGCTATCTGTACGGCCCACTTACCATGCAGGCGCTCCAAATGGTCCACGCCGATCTTGCCGTCATGTGCCCTGGCGCTTTCGTTCCCGGCTGCAGCTTTACCACCGACTTTCCCCAGATGGCTGAGACCAAAACGGCCATGATTGGCGCCGCTCGTCAAAGTGTCGCCCTCATGGACGCCAGTAAGGTCAACGGACGTGGCATGTACCGCTTTGCCGAGCTGACCGACGTCAACGCCATCGTGATGGACCGTGACCCCGATCACGCCGTCGCCATCTCAATCGCCGAGACCGTCGACAACGCCCGCCCAAATCTCGTCATCGCCGGCACTTAAACAAAAACCACCACAAAGGTGCCTGTCCCCTTTGTGGTGGTTTGAGCGTTAAACGTGAACGTATCGCTACTTGGAGAGCTCGTCAGCGAGGGCCTCAATCTGGGCGCGCGATGCGTCGTTGAGCGAACCCAGGACGGTCACCTTGTTCTGCGTCAGCGTGATGTCTTTCATACCCTCGAGTTCCTTGGTCATAACCTTAGCGGCAGTGGGCGCCCAGGAGCCGGCCTCAACGAGTGCCACCGTACGGTTCTGATAGGCGTGCTCGGCAAGCGTATGGATAAAGGTGCTCATGAACGGGAAGATCTCGCCCTGATAGGTAATGGAGGCAAGCACCAGACGGTCATAGCGGAACGCGTCCTCAACGGCCTCGGCCATATCGTCGCGAGCTAGGTCAAAGACGGAAACCTTCTGGCCGCGGGCCTCGAGCGCAGAAGCGAGCTCCTCAACGGCAGCCTTCAGATGGCCATACACACTCGCATAGGCAATCGTGATGCCCTCGTCCTCGGGCTGATAGCTCGACCAGGTGTTGTAGGTGTCGAGGTAATAGCCCAGGTTCTCGGTAAGCACGGGGCCGTGGAGCGGGCAGATGATCTGGATGTCCAAATCGGCGGCCTTCTTGAGCACCGCTTGCACAAACTTGCCGAACTTGCCCACGATGCCAAAGTAGTAACGGCGCGCCTCGCAGGCCCAACCCTCGGGATCCTCGATGTCGTTGGCGCCAAACTTGCCAAAGCCGTCGGCACTAAAGAGCACCTTGTCGGTGGCCTCGTAAGAGAACAGCACCTCGGGCCAGTGAACGTTGGGGGCGCCGACAAAGGTCAGGCTGTGGCCGCCCAGATCAAGCACGTCGCCCTCTTTGACAACCATCTTGCGCTCGGGGAAGTCGGTGCCAAAGTAGTTGACCATCATGCGGAAGGCGCCCATGCTTGCCACAATCTGCGCCTGGGGATAGCGCTCCATAAAGGCGGCGATGCCGGCGGAGTGATCGGGCTCCATGTGATGGATGACCAGGTAGTCGGGCGTGCGGCCGTCGAGTACGGTCTCGAGGTTGCCGAGCCACTCGTCGACAAATCCGCCATCGACCGAATCGGCGACAGCGATCTTCTCGCCCAAGATAACGTAGCTGTTGTATGCCATACCGTTCTCGGACACGTCGTACTGGCCCTCGAACAGGTCGATGTCATGATCGTCAACGCCAATGTAGCGGATATCCTTGGTGATCTCCATCAGGCAAAGCCTCCTAGATAGACAAATGAACCCGTCTATCATAGCACTCGCCTTCATAGTCACGGCTATCTGCCGGCATCCTTACCGATTGTTATTGATATGCAACGCCGAGCCGTTGACCTGCGAAAACTATGCGCGCGGCGCTGCCGTGGTGTGTCGAACGATGAGCTGACCGGGAATACGAATGGCGACGGTTTTGTGCGATGCCCCCGCCTTGGGAACTGCGCGCTCGAACACCTCGCGCCCGCGCTGATGCAGATCGAATCGAACGGTCGTGAGCTCGTTATGTGCGACAAAGTCGTCGAGCGAGTCATCGACGCCCACCACGCTCACGTCCTCGGGCACGCGCAAGCCGCTATCGCGCAGCGCGGCAATGGCGCCGTTTGCCATCTGGTCGTTTGCCGCGTAAATCGCCGTCATGGTGCGGTCGTGCTCAGCCAAGTACCGAGCGGCCTCGTAGCCGCTGTTGGCAGACCAGTCGCCCTCGAGTGGCTCTACCGTCTCGATGTGTTTACGCTCGAGTGTATCTTGCCAACCGGCGCGACGAAATTGCTCGTCGACCGAGAACGACGGGCCGCCAATATAGCGAATCTGCTCGTGCCCCAGCTCAAACAGGTGATCCATAAGCAATAGCGAGCAGCCGTAATGGTCGGAATCGACCGTGGTCACGCGCGGATGCGCGTACATGGTAACGATGACCGTTCCAATGCCCGGCAACGGATCGAACGTCTCGAAATCGGGCGCCATGCGACTCATGCCGATGATGATACCGTCCACGGGCAGCGCGGCCATACGACGCGTGGCCTCGGCAAGCGAAAACTCCTCGGTCTTGGACATCTCGACCAGCGTGATGGCGCAATTATGCTCGCGAGCTGCGCTGGCGATGCCGTCGATCATTGAGAGGTTCCCAAACTTGGTGACATCGTTGACGCACAGCCCGACCGAATGGTAACGGCCGTCGCGCAGCGAGCGACCGGCATAACTCGGACGAAAGCCAAGCTCTTGCATAGCGGCCTGCACGCGCTGGCGCGTCTGTTCGTTAACGTTGGGCAAGCCGTTGGCGACGCGCGAAACCGTCTGCTGCGAAACGCCAGCAGCGCGGGCGACGTCGGCCATGGAGACCGGACGCGTACCTGTATCGTTGGACGGGCGCCTTGCCACAGGATCACCTTCACCCTTGAGAGATCTGAATAGCGTGAATGCCGGACCGGGCAGAAATACATCCCGCGCCGAGGCCCGCTATCGTCGGACGCATGTTAACGTACTCTACTTTTTCAATCTGCATCTCTTCTGCTTTATAAGTCCATACGGCAGTACCGTTCACGGCTGAATTTCTACCGATTACCAGATTCTCAAAAAGTGATACGTGTTGTGTTATGAGTACGTTAACATAGCCCGTAACGTGCGGCATCGTAGATGCTGAGTTTATGCCACTTCAGATTGTTAACGTACTCACTACGACGGAAAACTCGTCAGTATGCGCCAAGGAAAGGACCCTCATGACCACCCCCGACGAAAAGACACTCGCCACGCTCACCAAGCTGTTTGAGGAGGAGTTTGGCCCCATCGGCGATCGCCAGGTGCTCTATGTGCACGCGCCCGGCCGTTCCGAGATCAGCGGCAACCACACCGATCACGAGGGCGGTCACGTTATCGCCGGCTCGCTCGATGTCGCCGTCGACGGCATCGCCGTGGCAACCGATTCCAACAAGGTCCGCGTCGCCGACGAGGGCTACCCCACGTTTGAGATTACCCTCGACACGCTGAATGTTCAGGAGTCCGAGAAGGGCACGTCCGCAAGCCTCGTGCGCGGTATGGCCCACGAGGTCGCAGCGCTTGGTGTTGAGCCCCAGGGCTTCGACTTCGCCTTCACCTGCTCCGTCCCCTCGGGTGGCGGCCTTTCCAGCTCTGCCGCCGTCGAGGCCGCGTACGGTCGTGCCATGGAGGCACTCTGGGGCGCGCCCGCCATTGAGCCCGTCACGCTCGCCCAGATGAGTCAGCGCACCGAGAACAACTACTACGGCAAGCCCTGCGGTCTGATGGACCAGGCCGCTGTGTGCCTGGGCGGCCTTGCCTACATGGACTTTGAGGACCAGGCCCAGCCTAAGACCCAAAAGCTCGAGCTCAACTTTGAGGATCACGGTTATGCACTTGTGCTCGTTAAGGTTGGCGCCGACCATGTGGCAGCTACCGACGACTACGCCGCCGTTCCGCGCGAGATGCAGGACGTCGCCGCCGAGTTTGGCAAGGCACGCCTGTGCGAGGTCGACGTTGCCGACTTTGACGCTAAACTCCCCGAGCTGCGCGCCAAGCTGGGCGACCGCGCCTGCCTGCGCGCCGTTCACTACTGGTACGAGAACGGCCTGGTCGACAAGCGCTGGGCAGCGCTCAACGCCGGCGACATTGACCAGTTCCTGGTCCTGACGCGCGAGTCCGGCGCCAGCTCTGCCATGTACCTGCAGAATGTCGTTGCCAAGCTGGGATCTGAACAGCCTTCCATGTATGCCTTGGCGCTGGCCGAGCACGTGCTCGACGGCCGCGGCGCCGTTCGCATTCACGGTGGCGGCTTTGGTGGCACCATCCAGGCCTTCGTGCCGCTCGATCTGGTCGACACCTTCATTGCCAAGATGAACGGCTGGCTGGGCGAGGGCTCTGCCCGTCACTACGCCATCTCTGACAAGGGGGCTTACGCGGCATGGCTGTAATGACTGACGTGCGAGAGGCCGCGCAGAACCTGATCGAGTACGCCATCCACCGATCGATGATCGGCCAGGACGACCGGATCTGGGCATACAACACCATTTTGGAGTGCATCGGCGCCACGGGCCCCGCACTCGACATGGCTTGGGCACTCAAGACCGAGAAGATTTCGCTCTTGCACCCCAATACCCTGCCCGACTTTGATCTTGAAGGCACGCTTGCCGCGCTTTCCGAGGCCGCCGTTACCAACGGTGCCGCCGAGGACACGGCGTCAGGCCGCGACCGCATCGCCATGCGCATCATGGGTGCGCTCATGCCGAGGCCTTCGGTTGTAAACGAAGAGTTCAACGGACGTATGGGCGTCAACGAGCCCCGCGCCGCGACCGACTGGTTCTACGGCCTGTGCTGCGACGCCGGCTACGTGCGCCGCGCCGCCATCGCGCGCAACATCAAATGGAGCACCCCCACCAACTGGGGCGATCTTGAGATCACCATCAACCTGTCCAAGCCCGAGAAGGATCCGCGCGATATCGCCGCGGCAGGTGCCGCCAAGAACACGGGCGAGAAGTATCCCGCCTGCCAGCTCTGCATCGAAAACGAGGGCTATCCCGGACGCTCCGCCGCAGCCGACGGCGGCGCTCACCCCGCTCGCCAAAACCTGCGCATTATCCCCATCCAGCTCAACGGCGAGCGCTGGGGCTTCCAGTACAGCCCGTACGCCTACTTTAACGAGCACTGCATTGCCATGAGCTCCGAGCATCGTCCGATGCACGTCGACCGCAAGGGCCTGACTTGCCTGCTCGACTTTGTGGACCTGTTCCCGCATTACTTCATCGGCTCCAACGCCGACCTGCCTATCGTGGGCGGCTCGATTCTGTCGCACGACCACTTCCAGGGCGGCGCGCACGAGTTCCCCATGATGCATGCCACCGAGGTCTCGCAGTTTAGCATGCCCGGTTTTGACCAGGTCACCGGCACTGTGCTGCAGTGGCCGCTCTCGGTGCTGCGCCTGCGCTCGCATGACCGCGCTCAGCTGCTCGACGCTGCCGAGAAGATTATCCTCGCCTGGCGCGAGTGGACCGACGAGTCTGTGGGCGTTATCGCGCACACGGCCGACGGCGTAGCGCACAACACCGTGACGCCCGTCATCCGCCGCGTCGACTCCCGCGGCAACGCCGGCGGCGAGATTTACGAGGCCTACCTGGCGCTTCGCTGCAATATCACGACCGACGAGCATCCGCTGGGCGTTTTCCACCCGCATGCCGAGTATCACCACATTAAGAAGGAGAACATCGGCCTGATCGAGGTTATGGGCCTGGCTATTCTTCCGCCGCGCCTGGTTCCCGAGCTCGGCGCTGTCCGCGAGCACCTGCTGGCAGCCAAAGCCGATACCAGCTACGACCTTGCCAGTGCGCTCGAAGGCGACGACCTTTGCCGCAGCCATGCCGCGTGGGCCGAGGACGTCTATGCCCGCCGCGCCGACGAGCTTACGGCGGATAGCGCCATCGGCATCCTGCACGAGGAAGTCGGCGTAGTGTTTGGCCACGTGCTCGACAACGCCGGCGTCTTTAAGTGGGACGAAGCCGGCCGCGCCGCCCAGCAGCGCTTTATCGACTCACTGTAATGATCCCTTGGAGACGGAGGAAAACGGATCATTTCGTCTTCAAGACAACGGCGCCCGCCGGCAACATCGCCGACGGGCGCCGTTTTTGAGTGTAGCCATTGGGGACGTTCTTAAACGACCAGTCATTAAAGAGCGTCCCCAATGGCTACGTCGATGTTTTGGCAACGACAGCGAAAACCCGCCAGAGCGAGCAAGGTGCCTTGAAACAAGGCGGCATTGACCTTCTGGTCATGCCGCCGCAGTTGAAAGGCAGATTGCCGCTCTGGCGGGTTTGCAGCGTCGGCTGGTTACGCGGTTTGGTAAAACCGCGCAACTCTACAGTTCAGTCACGACAACGTTGTTGAAGATTTCATCCCAGCGGTCCATGACCAGGTGGCCGGTCTTGGGATCCATGGCGTTGAGCTTGCCGCAGGTATTGGCGGTCTTGAGCACCGTGACATCGTCGGCACCAGCAGCAATGGCATGCGCAAAGCCAGCGATGGTCGAGTCGCCGGAACCCGTCGCGTTCACAGCCGCAATCGCGGGCGTCTTGGCGCGGAACGCGCGACCTTCATGGAAGCCTACCGAACCGGCAGCGCCCATCGAAACGACAACCCAGGGAATACCGGCAAAACGGTCATCGGCGGCAAGCGCCTCGCGCAGGGCATCGACATCATCGGTCGTAAAGGACGTACCCAGCAGGCCGTTAATCTCGGTCAGGTTGGGCTTTACGAGCTCGGGCTTAGCGTCGGACTCCAGCGCTGCCTCCAGCGATGCACCCGAGGTGTCGAGCAGCACCTTGGCGCCCGCCTCCTCGGCGATCTTGACGAGCTCGGCATAGTAGCCGGCATCGACGCCACGCGGCAGCGAGCCCGAAAGCGTCACAACGTCCGCCTTCGCCGCAAGCTCGGCGAACTTGGCCGTAAAGGCCTCGAGCTCGGCCGGGGCGATTTGCGGGCCGCTCTCCAGCAGCTCGGTCTGATTACCCTCGTGCAGGATATTCAGGCAGATGCGCGTCTCACCGGCGATGGGCACAAAGTCGTTCTTGACGCCGTCGGCATCCATAAGCTCGGCCATATAGGCACCCATGTAGCCGCCGAGCAGACCGGTCGCGAGCACATCGTCGCCCAACTGCAGCAGCACACGGCTCACGTTGAGGCCCTTGCCGCCAGCGGTCTTTTCGGGCGTCACACGGTTAACATCGTCGATGACCAGCTTGTCGAGCTGATAGCGCGTATCAATCGACGGGTTCATGGTAACGGTCAGAATCATATTGAACTCCTGTTCCGGGGCGGCATGACCCACCCCAAACATACGATAGCTCGTTAAAGGATCTCGATCTCAAAGCCGCGGGTGACGGTCTCCCCCGGCTTGGCAACCAGGCAGCCACGCTTGTGCTCCAGAATATCGTCCTCGTCGGAGCAGGTAGACAGGCCACCCCACGGTTCCACGGCCACAAAGTCGCCCTCGGGCTTGCTCCACACAATCAGGTATGGCATATCGGGGAACGTCAGGCGCACGCCCTTGTCCTCGGTTTTCTTGGTCAGCGTAACCACGCGGCTCTCGAACACGTCAAAGATGGTCTCCGCGAAGTCGAAGAGTTCGTGGGTCAGCGGCAGGTTCTGGTCGATCATAGGGTTCTTGCTGCGATGCTCAACATCAATCAAGCCCGTCGAGGGAACGGCAGTACAGAGCTCGGCGGCCTCACGCTGATCAAAACGGAGCTCGTAATCGTCATAGGACTCGCCCTCGTCGAGCGGGCACTTAAAGCCGGGGTGACCACCCACAAAGAATGGCATATCCTCGGTGCCCTCATTGGTCACCTCGTACGACACGGCCACCTTTTCCGAATCGATCGTGTAGCGAGCAACGATCTTAAACGGATACGGGTACTGCTCAAGCAACTCGGCATGGTCGGCAGAGCTTAGGCTCAGCGCAACCATGTTGTCGCTCTGCTCCTCGAGCTTCCACTCCTGCTTGCGGGCAAAGCCGTGGCGGGCAAGCTTGACCTCGCGGCCACCCATGGTCATCGCGCGGCCATCACGAAGGCCGCCGCAAATCGGAAAGCAAATGGGTGCCTGGCCCGACCAGACCGCCGGATCGCCCTGCCACAGGTACTCACGGCCGTTGGCCGCAATAGAAGTGAACGACCCGCCCGCCGTGGTCAACGCCACACGAATCAAACCGTTATCAAGAACAAACTCCATAGGAGCCTTCCCTTTCTTACGACAGCCCGCCAAGTCAATAGGGCTGATAGAAAACCGGCCCGCGCCCCCTCACAGAAACGCGAGCCGTCAACGGACTAGTAAATTACGCCGGATACCCGCTAGTCATGGTATTCGCCGCGGTCCCACTTCTCGAGGAACTCGTCAAAGAAGTGCGGGTCAGCCTGAGCCTCGGCGTCGGCCTTATTGCAGGCATCGATCTTGGCGATCAGGGCATCGTGCTCGGGAGTCTTCTCGTAGGGCTCCTCCAGGAAGGCAAGCATGATATCGGCCATCAGGAACTCGCCGGTGATCTTGCCGCCAAAGCCCACAATGTTGGCGTTGAGCTCACGACGGGCATACAGGGCAGAGGTCATGTCGCGGACCAGGGCGCAACGGGCGCCGGGGACCTTGTTGACGGCGTTGGTGATGCCGATGCCGGTGCCGCACAGGGCCACACCAAAGTCGGCCTTGCCGCTGGCAACAGCCTCGCCCACGGCCTTGCCGTAGATGGGATAGTGCGTACGGGTGTGGCTGTAGGTGCCGCAGTCGAGCACCTTGTAGCCAGCCTGCTCCAGGCGGTCGGCCAGATAGATCTTCTCGTCCGTAACGATATGGTCGCAACCGATTGCGATGGTCTTCTTCATCAGAACGTCCTTTCGTCTGAATTCACAAGTTGAGGTAGAAGTTCGAGTTCTCGGTGGCTCTCGTTAGGCCATCTTGTTGAGCATGTCGACACGGATCTGGTGACGGCCGCCGGCGTACTGTGCACGCAGGAACTCGCGGGCAATCTTCTTGGCGACCTCGGTGCCCACAACGCCCGGGCCCATGGTGACCATGCGCGAGCCGTTGTGCTCGCGGGTCATGTAGGCGGAACGCTCGTCGGAAATGTTGGCGACGACCATGCCCTTGATCTTGACGGCGGCCATATAGGAGCCGACGCCGTACTTATCGAATGCGAAGCCCTGGGAATCCTTGTGCTCCAGCAGGTCCTTGGCAACGGCGGTGGCGGAATCGACAAAGTCCGCGGCAGGGGTCTCGGAATAGTCGACGACCTCGTGACCGTCGGCGATGAGCATCTCCTTGATGGACTCCTTCATCGACATACCGTCGGCATCGGAAGCGATTACAACCCTCATGACATCCTCCTTGAGAGATACGCAGGTGCGTAGTTTCTGTTTGGAAGTGTTGAATCGCGTTCAGGTCCGGGCATCTGAATGTGCGGTTCTTCACTGTTCATGTTTATTTGAACACATTCGAACATCAACTGCAACAATTATTTGTTTGTCTTTGTTCTTTTTTGAACAAATACCGTTCACGGATGATTGCTGACAGTTTGGGATCGGGAAAAACCTAGCCTGCCACATATTCAACAAACAAAAAGGGCGGCCGAGAACGCATCTCGGCCGCCCTTCGGCGGTATACCCCGGTATATACAGCTGTTTTAGTTACTCAGACCGTACGCTCTTCTTGGCATGCTTGGACGGAACACTCAGAAAGCGGCCCGTCAAATAGTTCGCGGGACCGGAGATATCAATCCCCAGCAAGGTGTGCCCCAGCCACAAAAACGCCGCGAGCACCAGCAATGGAATCACGCACGAGGTCACGATCATCACGATGACGCCTTCGATAAGGTCGGTCACCTGCTGCACGATCTCGTCGGTCATCTGCTTGGCACCACTGGTTACCGACGTGACCAGGCTCGAGGCACCGTCGGCAAGCTGCTCAAGCACGTTCTTGGACTCTGTGGACTCGGTCTTTTTCTTGCTTGCTTTGGAGCTGTCGCCATCTGCCGCACTCGCAGCGTCGGCCGCCTTTTGCTCGGCCGCCTCGATGCTCACTCGATACGTTTCGTCGACCTTTTGCGACACCCATACGCTTGCAGGCACCAAGGCCATTCCGATCATGGCGACCACCAGCACGCGAGTCGCCACGCGGCGCAGGACAGCGCTCGTGCTCCAGCGCCCGTGAATGCCGAGCGACACCGCAAAGAGCACCAACGCAAACGGGATCAGGATGCCCAGACCAACCGACCACAAAATGGTCAGCAGGTATTTCTCGAGGTAGAGCACGGCAAGCACGATGCCCAAGTTACCCGAAAGCTGTGCGAGCTGCTCGGCAACCGGTGTTCCCGTATCACCCGGCAGCGCGGTAATGCCCGCAGACAGCGCCACGCACGAGGTCGTGAGCGCCAGTACGTTACCTTTCTTTTGATCGATGACCTCGATGGTGGAGTCCCATGTTTTGGTATCGGCGAAATGCGGACGAGCTGCAAAGCCCGACAGCAGCGCCAGCACCACGAGCGCAACGATAAAGCCAATCTGCAGCTTTTTGTTTGCGCACACGACATCGGACAGGCTGGGCTGCAGCTCGGTTACCGTCGTGTGCTCGGTTATCTGGACAGGACGTCCATGAGCCATCTCATACGCGTCTCTTTTTTGAATTGATCCGTTATCCGGCATTTGGATACCTCCTCAGTCCGGCGTTTAATGCGAAAGGAAGTATACCCACCGAGCGAAAAACCGAACGGAAGGGCGGCAGAGCACCCCAAGACGTCCCCAATGACTAGTCGTTTAAGAACGTCCCCAATGACTATTTCGGGATGAGTTGCGGTGGAATAGGGATTGTTTTGTGCCCGCCGGTCCCTATTCAGTCCCTATTTCACCGCAACTTGGAGGAGTGCAGAAAAAGCCCTGCCGCGGGTAGCGGCAGAGCTTTTGGAAGGGGACTTGGTTGTGAGAGCTCGTTAGGCGAGCTTAGCCTCGAGTGCGGCGATGCGCTTATAGGCATCGATGGTAAAGCGGGTCTGCTTCTCCAGGATCATGGTGGTCATGAGAGTATCCTGAGCGTGAGCCATGATGAAGGTCATCTCCATCTCACCGCCGCCGGCCTCCTGCGAAAGCAGCTTGGTCTGCGTGTCGTGGGCGCCGATAAGTGCATCGCTGGCATCCTTGTGCAGCTGCTCGGCCTTCTCAAAATCACCCTCGCGAGCAGCATCGAGCGCTGCAAGCAGATCGGTCTGGGCGTCGCCCGCGTATGCGACAATCTCGAATCCAACCATCGAGATTTCTTCTTTGGTTGCCATATTGCGTTCCTTTCACATATGAACCAACGGAGAGCATCGCGTCCGGGCATACGCGCTGCGCTGTGTATGGCAGGAACATTAACATTCAAACAAAAAAGAACAGCGCAAAACGTAATTTCGAGCTATGAACGGTCACTTTTCGCCCGTGAACGGTTTTTAAACCAATCCAAACAATATCGAACACAATTAGCGGCAACCCAAACAGGACCGCACCCTAACGCAAATCGCGCACCGTATCGCCCTCTACGAGCATACCGGGGATCAGCATGTGCTCCACGCCAGACGCACCCCCCTCGGCGCCGGCAATCTTGTCGACCGCCCACATGCCGACGCGCTTGTTGTCAAAGCGCACCGTGGTCAGGTGACGGTCGGGCACGATATCGCCCAGGCTGTCATCAACACCCACTACGCTCACATCCTCGGGCACGCGCTTCCCGCGCGACTCGAGCCCACGGATGCAGCCATATGCCATGGCATCGTTGGAAGCATAAATGGCCGTACAGGTCGGATCGTCCGCCAGAGCCTGACCAGCGGCATATCCGCTCTGTGCCGTCCAATCGCCACGGACAAGTCGCGGCGGCTCAATACCATGCGCGCGCAATGTCTCGCGCCAGCCTTCCTCGCGCTGCATGCCCGAAAGCGAGCGCTCGGGGCACGAGATAAAGTGCACGGTCTTGTGCCCCTGCCCCAGCAAATACTCGACAACTTGGCGCGAGCAATCGAACTGGTCGTTGTCGACCGTCGAGCACAGCGGGTGCTCCAGCATGGTAACGAGCACCGTCTGCATACCGGGCAGCGGCTCAAAGGTGCCAAAGTCCGCCGGCATGCGGTTCATAATCACAACCATGCCGTCCACCGGCAGTGCGCTCATGCGCGACGATGCGCTCTCGAGGGTATAGGGGTGTCCGTCTACTTTAGTAAGGGTGATGGCATAGCCGTGTTTGTCGGCAGCGGCGGCAAAGCCCTCCATACGATCGAGGTTACCGGTGCCGGTAATGTTGAACATGGCGACGCCGACCGTCTTGAACTTGCCGCGGCGCAGTGACCGGCCGGCAAAGTTTGGACGGTAGCCAAGCTCGCGCATGGCGGCGCGCACGCGCTCCTTGGTCTCGGGGCGCACGCTGGGCGAATCGTGCACGGTGCGCGAGACCGTCTGTTCCGAGACGCCCGCGAGGCGCGCCACATCTTTGACGGATACCGATTTTTTAACAGCGGCCATAGGTCGATCTTTCTGTGTCAACGATGCCATTGATGGCATCTTGCGCAGTCATTTTAAACGTCTTCAAGTATATCCAACGCCTCCCCCTCAATACGCTCACCACCCAAAACCTACCGTTCACCGACAATCCCGCTTCCACGAACGGCTTTTGTCGCCCAAATGTTAACGTTGCCATTGTGCAAACACAGAGCCACCGGGCGGCTCAATCGTTTACACGCAAGGAATCGACGGTCTACAGGCACAGGGGCCACCGGTTCACATCTTTTTTGTGTCGCAAAATGGCAACGTCAACATTTTGGCAACCAGACGTCAAAAGCTACCATCGTTGCTAACCCACCGACTCTTAGGAGCTTTGCATGGAGCAACTCATCGCCACCATCGAAAAAGGCCAGCCCTTTTTCAACGCGATCGCCCGCAACAAGTACCTCAAGGCGATTCGCGACGGCTTTATCTCCGTCATCCCCATCATCATCTTCTCGTCCATCTTCTGCCTGGTAGCCTCGGTCCCCAACATCTGGGGTTTCTACTGGCCCGATGACATCAACAACGCCCTGTGGAAGTGCTACAACTACTCCATGGGCATCCTGGCTATCGCCTGTGCCGCCACCACGGCCAAGCACTTCGCCGACGCCCAGAACCGCGACCTGCCCAAGAACAACCAGATCAACTTTATCTCGTGCATGTGCGCGGCCATCATCGGCTTCTTGCTCCTTTCGAGCGACACGATCGCCACGGACGCCGCCAGCGGCTTCAACACCACCTACCTTGGTTCCAAGGGCCTGCTGACCGCCTTTATCGCTGCGTTTGTGACCGGCATCATCTACAAGTTCTTCATTAAGCGCAACATCACCGTCAAGATGCCCGAGCAGGTTCCGCCCAACATCTCGCAGACCTTTAAGGACATCATCCCCTTCTCCGTCTGCATCACCGTCTTTTGGGTCTTTGACATCGTCTTCCGCGCTGCCTTTGGCTTCTGCTTTGCCCAGGGCGTCATCCAGGTGTTCCAGCCCCTGTTCACCGCTGCCGACGGCTACATCGGTCTCGCTGTGATCTACGGTGCCATGAGCCTCTTCTGGTTTGTCGGCGTCCACGGTCCCTCGATCGTCGAGCCTGCCATCGCCGCCGCCCTCGTTGCCAACATGACCGACAACCTGGCCGCATTCCAGGCCGGCGAGCACGCCACCGCCGTCCTGACGCAGGGCGCCCAGTACTTCGTCGTCTGCATGGGCGGCACCGGCGCCACGCTCGTCCTGGTCTTTATGTTCTGCTTCCTGGCCAAGTCCCAGGAGATGCGCGCCGTCGGTAAGGCCGCCATCGTCCCCGTGTGCTTTGCCGTCAACGAGCCGCTGCTGTTCGCCGCACCTATCGTGCTCAATCCCGTCTTCTTTGTCCCGTTTGTCTTTGCCCCGATCGCCAACATCTGGATCCTCAAGGTCTTTATCGACTTCTTGGGCATGAACGGCTTTATGTACACCCTGCCCTGGACCGTCCCCGGCCCCATCGGCACCATCATGGGCCTGGGCTTCCAGCCGCTCGCCTTTGTGATGCTCGCCATCATTCTAGTCGTCGACTTTGCCCTGTACTACCCGTTCTTCCGTGCCTATGACGCCCAGAAGTGCGCCGAGGAGGCCGAGATCTCCCAGGAGGAGCTCGCCGCCCAGAACGCCGAGAAGGCCGCCAAGCTCAACGACGCCTTCCAGGGTAAAGCCGACGCCAAGAGTGTTGCCGCCGGCGCCGCTGCCGAGGCCGTGAAGGCCGATGCCCCCGCCGCTTCCGCAGCGCCCGCTGCCGAGGCAACGACCGCCAGCGACCTCAACGGCAAGCGCGTGCTCGTGCTCTGCCAGGGCGGCGGCACCTCGGGCCTGCTCGCCAACGCGCTGGCCAAGGCCGCCAAGGAGCGCGGCATCGATCTTGAGACCGCTGCCGACGCCTATGGCAACCACGTGGACATGCTCCCCGACTTTGACCTGGTCGTCCTGGCCCCGCAGGCTGCCAGCTACCTGGCCGACCTGCAGAAGGACTGCGAGCGTGTGGGCAACAGGTGCGTCGCCTGCCGTGGTAAGCAGTACATCGAGCTCTCCCAGAACGGCGACAAGTCTCTCGCCTTTGTGAGCGAGCAGCTGTCGAAGTAAGTAACGCTTAGGGCCAGCCGACTATCCAAGACCGGCTGGCCCTTCGATTTAAACGATTGGATCATCATGTCCGTTAACCCCGCCAGCGTCACCAACCCGCCCGCGCAGTTCCCCGAGGACTTTGTCTTTGGCGGCGCCACTGCTGCCTACCAGGTAGAGGGCGAGACCCGCACCCACGGTAAGGGCAAGGTCGCCTGGGACGACTTCTTGGAGGCCCAGGGCCGCTTCTCTCCCGATCCCGCCTCCGACTTCTACAACCAGTACCCCGTCGATCTGGAGCTGTGCGAGGAGTTTGGCATCAACGGTATTCGCCTCTCCATCGCCTGGAGCCGCATCTTCCCCGAGGGCACCGGCAAGGTGAACCCCGAGGGCGTGCAGTTCTACCACGACCTCTTTGCCGAGTGTCACAAGCACCACGTTGAGCCGTTTGTCACGCTGCATCACTTCGACACGCCGCTGCCCCTCTTTGAGAAGGGCGACTTCCTCAACCGCGAGACCATCGACGCCTTTGTGGACTTTGCCACCTTCTGCTTTAAGGAGTACGCCGACCAGGTGACCTATTGGTTCACCTTTAACGAGATCTGGGCCGACGCCTCCAACACCTACATCGAGGGCACCTTCCCCGGCGGCGTCAAGGCGCACCTGGCCGAGGCCTTCCAGTGCGAGCACAACATGATGCTCGCCCACGCCAAGGCGGTACTGGCCTTCCATAACGGCGGCTTTAAGGGCAAGATCGGCGTCATTCAGTCGCTGGAGTTTAAGTACCCGCTCAACGAGAACGACCCCGCCGATATCAAGGCCGCCAACAACGAGCACGTGCTGCAGAACCAGTTCTTGCTCGACGCCACCTTCCGCGGCGACTATGCCCCCGACACCCTCGAGTGCGCCAACCGCCTGGCTGCAGTCTCCGGCGGCACCATCGAGATCCGCGAGGAGGATCTCGAGATCATGCGCGAGGCAGCGCTCTACAACGACTACCTGGGCGTCAACAACTACCAGTGCCGTTTCCTCAAGGCCTACGACGGCGAGAACGACCTGCACCACAACGGCACGGGCGAGAAGGGTACCGGCCGCTGGCGCGTCAAGGGCATTGGCGAGCACGTGAACAAGCCCGGCATCCCCACCACCGACTGGGACTGGATCATCTATCCCGAGGGTCTGTTCGATCTGCTCGTCTACATTAAGCAGCGCTACCCCAACTACAAGCAGATCTTCATCACCGAGAACGGCATGGGCTACAAGGACCCCTACAAGGACGGTTTTGTGGACGACCAGCCGCGCATCGACTACATCGAGCAGCACCTGCGCTGGTTGCTCAAGGCCATGGAGGTGGGCGTCAACGTAGGTGGCTACTTCCTGTGGAGCTTGCAGGATCAGTTCTCCTGGACCAATGGCTACAACAAGCGTTACGGCTTCTTCTACGTAGACTTTGAAACCCAGAAGCGCACGCCCAAGGCAAGCGCCTACTGGTACAAGCACGTGGCGCAGACCCGTCGTCTGGACTAGTGGCTGGCGGGGTTGCCCGCTCACACAACCTGTCCCCATTTCTCAGCCGGGGGCGGCACGTCACACGACGCGCCGCCCCCGGCCTTTTTGTTTTTGGGCTGGTCAGGAGCCGTTTGTCTCAATCTGTAACATCTAGCCGAGTTTTTCGGTCCCACCTGTTACAGATTGAGACAAACGAACCAGTCAATCCCCTCAATCTCGATTTGTAACACCTAGCCGAGTTTTTCGGTCCCAACTGTTACAGATCGAGACAAATGAAATAGACCGGGCTGACAATCTCAGCCGCATGCCCCCTTTTGGCCGCATGCCGTCGATCAGATAAAGATCGTCATATACAGAGGTAGATATATCCTATGCCCTTCAGCCCTGAGCTGTTTTGGGTGAAGAACTATCTCTTCTCCGACTCGTCGTTCGAATCGTCTGCCGAAATCGTCAAGCGAGATTGTTGAATACGATTTGGAAGATTTAACTTCAACAGGAGTGACCCGCGGTTTTCCAGCCGCGTCTTCAAAGCCGCGCGAAACAAGAAAATCAATTTCACGCGTTCTGGGCCGACTCCCCTCTGTTTTGGAAGGCTCCTGCCAGCTGTAATAAAAAAGCGAATGCCCCAGACTCTTAAGCTGCTGCGCCACGATGTTCTCGATTAGCATTCCTTTATTAATTGAAATTCTTCCAAATTGAATGTCTCTATGAACATCCATAAGGTCCGGACCATCATCAAACGCCAAGCTCACGAGCAATCCCGTGTCCGCCATATAGCATTTAAGCGAAGACGCGTCCTCGTGCAGGCGGTAACCCACGCTCGGATCACTGCATAAATAGCAACGGTTAATCAGTCGCGCATCCTCAAGCCAGATTAACGCCGACTCATATGTCTCAAAACGGGACCCCTTCTCCAAGCTGTCAAATTTGAACCGTTTATTTGCCGCAGATAATTGACCCGGAATATCGTCATAAACCGCCCGCGCACGTCTAGCGTCCGAACCTCCAAACTTGGCAATGTCCTCCCTGTACAGTGCGATAATCTGCCGTTTAACCCTGTCGCATCCTCTAAAATCATTCTCTGCCACAAAGGAGTCGACCGACTGAGGCATACCACCGACAAGCATATACTCATCAAATAATCTCATGCACGTCGCATGAACGCCGTCCGGAAGCGCGGTCCGAGATTCGCGCGCTTTACGGATCTCTTCTGCATAAAGATCTTTTCCGGTCGCCCAAAGATACTCCTCAAAATCGAGGGGCTCGAGAGGGATTCTTTCTTCCTCTGACGGTATGACAATGCTATCGACATTCTTTTTGATGGAGACAAGAGAGCCTGTCTCGATGTAATCAAATCTGCCGTCTTCTACAAGATGCTTTATGTATTCGCGCGCGATGGGAAACCGCTGCACTTCATCAAAAATGACCAGCGACTCTCTCGGTTCGAGGGCCTTACCATACTGCAGCTGAAGCATGCGTAAAAAAAGATCGACATCTTCACGATGGTTCAGAAATATATCGAGCGTGGCTTTGCTAGCAGCCGAAAAGTCAATGTACAGATAATCCTTGTATTCATTTTGCGCGAAGCACTTGACGAGCGTCGTTTTGCCAACGCGTCTTGCACCCTCAATAAGCACCGCAGTGCGCCCTTGCGAGCGTTCTTTCCACTCCTGCAGACGATCATATGCCTTCCGTTTAAACATAATCTCACCTCAGCATAATTTACGTGCTAGTTTACAAAAATACCGACCTTCAGATATATCTAATAATACAAAAATACCGAGCTTTAAATGAGCTTATATCTACAAAAATACCGACTATTGCATTGGTCTAAACATACATAATACCGAGCTTCATGTATAACGGATGCTATGCCGAGCCGTCTCGATCTGTAACACTAAACCCGGTTTTGGGCGTCTATCTGTTACAGATCAAGACAATTCAACGATGCCGACTATTCGATACGGCGTGGTACAATTATGTCCCAATGCGAAGGAGATACCTATGCCCATCTGTGTGCCCGTCCGAGACATGAAGGACACTGCCACATTCACCGCACTTGTTGAGTCTGAGCGCGACGTCACCGTAACTAAGAACGGCTACGAGGCCATGCACTGCATCAGCAGCGACCAGTATCGCCTCATGCAAGAAGAAATCGCCAAGGCAAAACTGTTGTCTCGTATGATGTTGGCAGAAGACGAAATATCGCAAGGCGACTACAGCGACTACGAATCCTTCGCGGCTTCGATACGAGACAAATATGACCTATAACGTCGTAATCCTCAAAAGCGCGCGATATGAGTACGAGAGTATTGTCGGATACCTTGCTCAAATCCTCAAGAATCCGCGCGCAGCAGGCAATTTTGTCGCTGAGTTTGAATATCAGCTTGATCTGCTTCGCGAGCAGCCGCTCCTGCGACCTCTCTCACACATGCAAGAGCTGGCGGCACGTAATTACCGATCGTTTCCCGTCAACAACTACACCTGCCTTTACAAGTTTGAGCGCGATGCGATCTATATCGCCCACGTCTTTCACCAGTCACAAGACTACGCCCGCCTGATCTAGCACGGCGGCACTCGCTAGCAAATGACCTGCGTGTGCTCCTCGATGGCGGCGCGGTCCTCGTCGGCAATATCCGGCTCGCACACCACGGCGTCCAAGCTGTCCAGGCGGCAGAAGGTGTAGAAGTCGCGTTTGCCGATCTTGCTGGAGTCGGCGATCAGATAGCGCGAGTCCGCCTTGCTAAAGGCGAGCTGCTGGATACGGCCCTCGTCCATGTTGGACGTGGATACGTCACCGTCCAAGATACCGTTGGCGCCGATAAACGCCGCATCGATGCCCAGCGCACGTAGGGTATCCTCGGCCGTCGGCCCCACAAAAGCGGCAGTGCGGCGGCGGTACATACCGCCCACGAGGCACAGCTCGCAGTCCTCGCGCTCCTCGAGCAGGTTGAACACCGAAAGCGAATTGGTCACGATACGCAGGCGAAACGCCGGCAGCATCGAGGCCATCTGCTCAACCGTGGTGCCCGTACCCAAAAAGATGGTCGAGCCTTCCTCGATAAGCTCCACAGCGCGGCGTGCGATCTGCAGCTTTTCCTCGGCATGCTTGGTGCGCTTTTCACTGTGCGAATACTCATGGCGCAGCATAGCGTGCGGACGACCCTGCGCACTACGGGCGCCGCCGTGCACGCGCTCGATCTCGCCCAGGCTCGCAAGCTCCTCAAGGTCGCGGCGGATTGTCATGTCCGATACGCCCAGCGCATCCGAGATCTCCTTGACCGAGACCGTGCCCTGCTCCTCGAGCAGCTGACGAACCTTATCCTGTCGCTCTGCCTTAATCACGATGAATCCTCGCCGTTCTTTGCGCGCATATCATTCAAACAGTAACGAACAAATTGTATCAGACTCGTACGCGTCAAAAATGAACGCCCGCACAGCTCCAATCATCACTTTTTTGAGAAAAATACCCCCAGCTTTAGTGGGGTGTAGTGATAATCTCGCCTGTTCGCGCTACAGTTTGTCGGAATACCTCGATGTTAGGAACCAAATGATCACTTCCGAGCTTTTCGGCACCGCGCCGTGCGGTACCCCCGTTCATCGCTACACCCTCAACGGGCCCGAGATTTGCGTTCGCATTATGGACTATGGCGCCACCGTGCTGGGCATCGATGTGCCCGACATTCCCGGCAACGTACGCGATGTGGTGCTGGGCTTCGATAAGCTCGAGGATTACTTTGACAACCCCGCCTGCTTTGGTGCGACCATCGGCCCCGTGGCAAACCGCACCGCTGGCGCCACGATCGCCATCGACGGCACGGACTGGCATATGCCCGCCAACGAGGGCGCCAACAACCTGCACAGCGACCTTGAGCACGGCCTGCACAAACGTGTGTGGGATGTTGAGCTCGACGAGGTCCATAACGCCGTGCGCATGACCACCTCGCTTAAGGATGGCGAGCTGGGCCTGCCCGGCAACCGAACCTTTACGGCCGTGTTTACCGTTACGCGCACCGGCGTCTTCCGCATCGATTATGGCTGCGAGAGCGACCGCGCCACCTACGTGTCCATGACCAACCACACGTACTTTAACCTTGCAGGCCATAACGCCGGCATGGACTGCGAACATTTCTTTGTCGCCAACGCCGCCCACTACCTGCCCATTAACGAGCAGAACATCCCCACCGGCGAGATTGCTCCGGTCGAGGGAACACCGTTTGACTTTCGCGAGCTTCGCCCCGTCGCACCCGGCATGGAGGCCGACGACCCGCAGATCAAGCAGGCCCGTGGCTACGATCACTGCCTGTGCATCGATGGCTATCAGTACGGCCGCAACCTGCGCCGCGCGATGCACGTCGAGGAGATGTGGACCGGTCGTGAGATGGACTACTACACCACTGCCCCGGGCGTGCAGCTCTACACCGGCAACTGGCTGGGCGACGAGCACGCCAAGGACGATGCCAACTATGGCTGGGGCGCCGGCTTTGCCCTCGAGGCCGAGATGTACCCCGACACGCCGCACCAGCCTCTGTTCCCGCAGGGCATTGTGGGCCCGGGCCATCCCTACAGCAATGTGATCGAATACCACTTTATGAGGCACTAAGCCCGCAACGCGACATATCGCACAGCAGCGCCCGCCGGCACCACCGCCAGCGGGCGCTTTTTCATCTTTTAGGCTCGTTTTTTCTGTGACTGTATGAGTGACATATCAAAACTATGCCCATTTACTACGTTTAGCCCGGGATGCTCGACCATGCACCGGTTTTTGTTACATTTGTGAGCAGTATACCTGCGGTTTTGTTTATCTAAAATTCGACATGCTCGACGATAGCCAATCAAACGTAGTAAATGGGCATAGTTTTTGACAGGCGGCATCGCGCGCGTCCCTCGCAAGGGCAAAATGATCCGTTTTCCTCCGTCCCCAAGGGATCAGTTGAACAGATTGCCAATGGGATCGGGGGCGGAACTGGGGAGATAGCGGATTTCTAGCTCTATGCCGAGCTTTTGCAACTCTTTGAAGGCGGCGATGTCCGTATCGTCTACGGCAATGGTAGGCGTTGCAGAGCGCTTGCCCTCCCCTGCCTGCATATGGCCAATGCTGATCTTGGTTATTGGCACACCACCCTTAACCAGCGCGAGCGCATCGGCGGGTGAGGCCACTATGATCAAGATCCATTGGCGCGGCGTTGCGGTATAAATGATGTCGATGGTCCTTTGCACCGAGAAAAACCGCGTCCAAACGCCTTCTGGCACCGCCACCCTCATTGGTGCCCATTGGCGCGAATCCGCCGCGATCTCATCGTTGACGATTAGGACAAGGTTGGAACCCACGGCTTCGTTCCACAGCTCAACGTCTTGCCCGTAAATGAAACGGTCATCGATACGCGTAAGAAGAATCTTGGGTTGAGCCATGGCTGCCCCATTCTGTTTGAGACCCATACGAGCGGGACGTCGACCACCAACTCAACAGCAGGTCAAGTAACAAATGGGCACTGCAGACATCACGCCTCTAATATTAGTGCATTTAAAGTGAGAAAAGCCGTCAGAACACTTGCGCGGATGTGTGATGTCCCGTATCATAGACAGCCGTTGACGCCTCAGTTGCGTCATCATATGGCCGCCAGCGTAGCTCAGTTGGTAGAGCACCGCTCTCGTAAAGCGGGGGTCACCGGTTCGAGCCCGGTCGCTGGCTCCATTACACAAGATAGCCGCCTTCGGGCGGCTTTTTTGTTGCCGATTTTGAGTGCGTGCGCGCCAATCCAAACATCGCCACGTCAACGGCGGCCCACTCGGTGGACTTCGGGTTAATGCTTAGGGGGGGGGGATTTACCAAAGTGAAATCTTAATGAAAAGAAACCCAGCTGCAACAATTGCCATGGTGAGGGCTCAAATTGGCCATATAGATCTAAAATAGTCACGATATACAAATGTCGAGAGATATTGGCGATATAGATGAAAAGAACTAAGGGTTTTCTTTTGTTGGTAATGATGCTGCTCGGACTGTTCTGCCTGAGTGGCCCTTCTTGGGCCGAGGCTGCCTGTCCTGAAGGTGAGCCTCAGCAGTCTTATACGGGCAGCCTGCTGATAACTGCTAAGGAGGGCGATGCCGACTCTCAGTCTGGGGTAAATCCCCTTGCCACTTTTGAGGGGGACGGCGGAACGGTCAAGCTTGACCATATTGGTAGCGGGATTTTGAGGTGGCAAGTTCTTCCGGACAAAATTGCGAACGATCCCTTCTCTTTTGCTGGAACGATATATCTATACAAGGTTGTGAGCGGAAAACAAAAATACGTCGATTGCTATCCGACAAACGGGTCTGGAATTGCATTCACCGGCATTTCGGGGCAGATTGATACACATGTACGAAAGGGAACCTATGTGGTGCGTTGGGTTGGAGCTGCTGGAGGCCCGATATGGATTGCGGTCTTGCGCCCCGATGTCCAAATAGGTTTCTCTCTCTAGACGGGAAGTTGCTCATGAACGCCATATATGACGGAGATGACTGGGTCGATCACTATACTTGGCGCCTGGTCGGCTCGAACGACAATGGGGATGTGGTGTTTGATGGACTATGTCCAAAGCATCTCCATCCTTTTGTCTCGTCGTTAATTGAGAGTTCCGCTCGTGTTGCCCCCTACAGCTCGGCATCGCTTCATGATACGGACGTTTTGAAGACCATAAGGGAATCAATTGACGAGGGAACGATGAGCGGCCCGCTGTTTTCTCGGCTTGTGGGGCTAGATGAGATTGGCTCGAAACGACTGCTTGCGGGCGAAAAAGTGGAACTCACTTATCGGTCGATGATTTCAATCCTGCGGCTAGCCGATGTTCTTCGCAAATAAATGAGGCTTCCCTATTCAAAAAACCGAAAACCCCGCCAAACGTGATTTCCCTAGGGAAAAAACGCTTGGCGGGGTCCTGGCGTGTTTTCCCTAAGGGGATCACGCCATCAGACGAGCAGCTCAGCCGAGCAGTTCGCTACTCCTCCCAGTAAGCATCTGCAAGCAGCTTAAAGCAAATCTTCTTGACCGGCTGTGCGCCATCGCCCGGGAACTCGAGCGTGGGCATGTGAGGCTCGCCGGCAACGAACAGTGCAAACTTATCGTCGGCAAGATCGCCGGCGATCGAAGCGTCGGAATCGACCAGATCGTAGTCGTCCTTCTCGTCAAACTCCTGAACCAGCGTCAGGCTGCCCGTGGCGACCTTAAAGGCCTCGCGACCCTCGACGTCGATCTGCAGGTCGTGATAGCGCTGATGCGTCTCATAGTGAGCCTCGGCCTCGGGACGCGTCGTGGGAGACATGACGTTCGCAAAGACCTTCTCACCCAAAATCGGATGGCTGCCGACCTCGAGCTGTGCCGGGTCGTTCTCCTCGAGCCAGTCGATCAGCACGTCGAGGCCCTTGAGCATTCCGCGGTACTCCTCGATATCGCCCAATGCACCGTAAATCATCTAAATCCCCTCTCGGATCGCTTCTTTGGCGGCTAATCGGCAAACGCGTTACCGATGCTGTTGCCACCCACATACGCCTCGACCAGGGTAAGGTCGGGATTGAACACGACAAACTCGGCGTCGCGCCCCAGCATAATGCTACCGCACTTGTCGTCAACTCTAACCACAAGCAAGCAACCGATGCCGGGGGCGGCGCACAAGCTCCTACAGCTCGGTCACGACAACGCCGTTGTAAACCTCGTCCCAACGATCCATAACCAAGTGGCCAGTCATGGGATCCATGGCATTGAGCTTGCCGCAGGTGTTGGCGGTACGCAGCACCGTCTCGTCATCCGCGCCAGCAGCAATCGCATGTGCGAAGCCGGCAATGGTCGAATCGCCAGAGCCCGTAGCGTTAACGGCGGGGATATCGGGGGTCTTGGCGCGGAATGCACGGCCATTATGGAAGCCCACGGAGCCGGCAGCGCCCATGGACACGACGACCCAGGGGATATCGGAGAAGCGGGCATCAGAGGCGAGCGCGGCGCGGAGCTCGTCCACATCGTCGGTGGTAAAGCTCGTGCCCAGAAGGCCGTTAATCTCGGTCAGGTTAGGCTTGACCAGCTCGGGCTTAATATCGGACTTAAGGGCGGCCTCGAGCGAAGCACCCGAGGTATCGAGCAGCACCTTGGCGCCGGCGTTCTCGGCAATGCCCGTGATCTTGGCGTAGTAGTCCGCCTCGACACCACGGGGCAGCGAACCCGAGATGGTAACAACAGCGGCCTTGCTCGCAAGCTCGGCGAACTTGGCGGTAAAGGCATCGAGCTCCTCGGGGGCAATCGTCGGGCCGCTCTCGAGTAGCTCGGTCTGGTTGCCGGCGTGGAGGATGTTAAGGCAAATACGAGTCTCGCCCTTGATGGGTACAAAATCATTCTTAATGCCGTTAGCATCCATGAGCTCGGCCATGTAGGCGCCCATGTGGCCGCCGAGTAGACCAGTTGCCACAACGTCGTCGCCCAGCTGACCCAGTACACGGGCCACGTTAAGACCCTTGCCGCCGGCGGTCTTTTCGGGCGTCACACGGTTAACGTCGTCGATAATGAGCTCATCGAGCTGATAGCGTGTATCGACGGACGGGTTCATCGTAACGGTGAGGATCATTTTTAGCTCCTTATCTCGCAGGCTCCTTGTGCCTCGCGATACGAGTCGACAAAACGGAATTACAGAATCTCAATCGTGAACGAGCGAACGACGGTCTCCTTGGGCTTGGCGACAAGGCAGCCACGCTTATGCTCAAGCACGTCGTCCTCATCGGAGCAGGTCGAAAGGCCGCCCCAAGGCTCAACTGCCACAAAATCACCCTCGGGCTTGCTCCACACAATGAGATATGGGAAGCCCTCAAAGCTCAGGCGAACGCCCTTGTCCTCGCCCTTTTTGGAAAGCGTGACCTGGCGGCTCTCGAGCACGTCAAAGATGGTCTCCGCAAAATCGAAGAGCTCGTGCGACAGGGGCAGCGTCTTTCCCACCATGGGGTTCTTGGAGCGCTTGTCCACGTCAATCAAGCCAGTCGAAGGGACAGCGGTGCAAAGCTCTGCAGCCTCTTCTTTCTCAAAGCGCAACTCGTAGTCCGTATAGGCCTCGCCCTCATCGAGCGGGCACCTAAAGCCGGGATGCCCACCGATAAAGAACGGCATGTCCTCGGTGCCCTCGTTGGTAACCTCATAGGAGACACGCACGGCGGCGTCCTCGAGCGTATAGCGGGCGACGAGCCTAAACGGATACGGATAATCGCTCAGCAGCGCGGCGTTATCCTCCGAAGCCAGGCACATAGCCAACTCGTTCTCGCCTTGGCTCAGCAGCTTCCACTCCTGCTTGCGCGCAAAGCCGTGGCGAGCGAGCTTTACATGATGCCCGGCAAACGTCATGGCGCTGTTGTCGCGCAAGCCTCCGCAAATCGGGAAGCAAATCGGCGCCTGGCCGGACCACACGGTGGGATCACCCTGCCACAAGTACTCGCGACCGCCGGCCTCAATCGAGGTAAACGAGCCACCAGCCGTGGAAACCTTAATAGAAATCGAATCGTTGGAGAGAGCGTATTCCATTACCCATCCTTTCGAACAACTGCTTTATTTCACGCAAGCGCCCGTTTCAATCCTAACCATAGAACAAACCCGCACGCTCATCGATGCGTCCGGTATCCCGGCCATGTAACGGGGTACCATACAGACATTGATGCAATTACAGCTGAAAGGCCTTCTTATGCGAACCATCATTCTTTATGCCTCACGCCACCACGGCAATACGAAAAAGCTCGTGGACGCCATCGTCGAGGCGCACCCCGAAATCGATACCCTCGACGTCAAGGCGCTCGGCAAAAACGAGTATCCCAACCTGCACGAATACCATCTGATTGGTGTCGCCACGGGCATCTATTACTCCGAGATCGACAAGGACATGGCACGCGTGCTCACTAACGTGTTGCAGCCGCAGGACAAGGTGTTTGGCCTTATGACCTACGGTGGCAAAAACAAGTGGTACGGCAAGGATATCGATGGCATCTGCCGCATGAGGCAGGCCATCTTTATGGGTGTCTACGGCTGCCCCGGCTTTGATACGTGGGGGCCGTTCAAACTCACCGGCGGTGTCCAAAAGGGGCACCCGACCGCTGAGGAAATTAAGGGTGCCGTCGACTTCTTCGACAAGATCGAAGACGAGTATGGAGACATCATCGTCGAAGAGTACGCCAAGCGCGAGAAGCGCCTAGCATACGAGAAGGAGCATCCTGCAGGAGGCCTGGTGGCCGGCGTTAAGCGTACGGCAAAGAAAATCGCTAGCAAGCTGTAACTGTAAAGGTGCTTTTGAGCGTTTAACCCGTACGGCGGGTCCGAGCAGATTCGGGCCCGCCGTCTTTTTCTTTCGTTACTCGGTAAAGGCGTTGCCGACGCTCTGGCCGCCAACATACGTCTCGACGAGGGTGAGCTCATGGTCGAACACGACAAAGTCGGCGTCGCGACCCGGCATGATGCTGCCGCACTTATCCTCGATGTGCGCGGAGCGTGCCGGCACCTCGGTTGCCATGCGAATGGCGATATCGGCGCTGGCGATGCCCCAGTCGACGATGTTCTTGACGCCCTGGGCAAGCGTGAGCACCGAACCGGCAATGCTCTTGCCATCGGCGAGCCAGCACAGGTTGTCCTTCATGATGACGTCCATGCCGCCGCTGGTGTAGCTGCCCTCGGGCATGCCGCCGCAGCCCAGGCAGTCGGTGATGAGTACCGTGTGCTGCCAGCCCTTGGCCTGCAGCAGCGCCTTGATGGCGGCAGGGTTTACGTGCTTGCCGTCACAGATGATCTCGGCGTAGGTCTCGGACGTGGACATAGCAGCACCCACGACACCGGGCTCACGGTGATGCAGCCCGCGCTGGCCGTTATAGGTATGCGTAAAGCAGCTGGCACCGGCGTTGATGACGGCGATGCACTCATCGTAGGTGGCGTCGGAGTGACCGATGCTGGTCACCACACCCTTGGCGTTCAGAGCAGCCGCATAAGCAGCGGCGCCGTCGCGCTCGGCCGCCATGGCGCTCTTAACGATGCGACCGCCCGCAGCCTCCTGCCACTGATCAAAGACCTCCTCGGAGGGATCGATAAGATAAGCGGGGTTCTGCGCGCCCACGTGCTTCATGGTAAAGAAGGGGCCCTCCAGGTAGATGCCCTGAATGCGAGCACCGCAGAAGTCGGGGCCGCGACCCTCGTCCGCCTGAGCGATGGCGGCGCAGGCGTCCTTGATCTGCTCGACGCCATCGGTGAACGTCGTGGGTAGCCAGCTGGTGGTACCGCGACGGGCGAGCTCAGTCGAGCTGATATCGATACCCTCGGGGTCGTTATCGGTAGTTGAGTGGTTGTAGAAGCCATGGATGTGAGTATCGACCATACCCGGTGCGATCCACGATCCAGTGTAGTCCTTAATCTCGCAAGAGGGCTCGTCGGCCTGCCAGGCGCCAAAGACGCCATCCTCGACCATAAGATAGCCGCCCAGTTGCGGGCCTGCCGGCAAGAAGAACTTGTCAGCCTTAATTGCGTACGTGCTCATATGCACTCCTTGCTTCTAAAGCAGTTGACTGTGGTGATGCTTATACCCAGCTCAGGTAAAACAAAAAGCGCCCGCCCGCCGTTATGAGCGGACGGGCGCCCTTACAGGGGGGACGCGATTAAGCGGTGAAGGGGTGAATCGTCACGCCCTTAACCACGCGGTTGACCGTGCCGGTGGGGCTCGGCGTATCGGGCGTGTTGCCCACGCGCACGGAGTTGAGCAGGCTGATGGCCTGGGCAAACATCACGAACGGCAGGGCAAGGTAGCCCTCGGGGAGTGCCTCATAGCCCTTAAAGGTGAAGGACTCGCCCTCGTAGACGGTAGCGCCATCCTGCTGAACGGCAACGGTGTGCTGAGCGATCTCGTCGCCACCGATCTCGTTGAGGATGTCGATATCGTACTGACGGGTGTAGGCATCGTTGTTGACGAACACGAACACGAGGGTCTTGTCGTCGACGAAGGACTTGGGTCCGTGACGATAACCCATAGAGGTGTCGTAGGAAGTAGCGACCAGACCGTGAGCGAGCTCGAGGATCTTGAGCTGGCTCTCCTGGGCAAGGCCACCGAAGGAGCCGGAACCCAAGTAGGTCACGCGGTTGAAGTCGCCAGCCAGGTAATCGGCAACCTCGGACTCGCGAGCGATGACCTCCTCGCCCATCTTGGCGATGGTCTCGACCCACTCGGCCTTCTGCTCGTCGGAAGCCTCGTCAAAGATGAGGGTAGAGAGCAGGGTCATGCAGGTATAGGAACCGGTCATGGCGAAGCCCTTGTCGTTGGCGCGCGGGATGAGCAGCGTCAGCGCATTGGGGTCATCAGCGGACTCGACAGCGAGCTTGCCCTCGGGAGCGCAGGTGATGTTGAGGAACTTGACGTTGTGGACGAGCTCCTTGGCAACGGCGACGGCGGCAAGGCTCTCGGGGCTGTTGCCAGAGCGGGCAAAGGAAACCACGAGCGTGGGATCCTCGGCGCGCAGGAAGTCGCGCGGGGCGCTCACGATATCGGTCGTGGCGATGGGCTTAAAGTCGTAGAGATCAGTGTTGCCAGCGTGACGCAGGTACGGGGCGCAGGTATCGCCAACGTAGTCGGACGTACCGGCACCGGTGAAGACAACGGACAGACGGCCCTCGCCCATAGCGCGAGCCTCGGCCAGGAAGGCCTCGATGGCCTCCTTGTTCTCGCGATAGATGTTGAGCGTATCACGCCAAAGCTCGGGCTGCTGAGCAATCTCGGCCGTGGTGATCTGGGCGCCGAGCTCGGTGAGCTCCTCGACACTCTTCTCGAACATTTCTAATACCTCTCTCTAGAAGTAATCCTCTGACGTGCAATTATACACTTCGGTTGGTTATCTGGTAGTAACCAGTTAAATGCAAAGAATCACCATATGGAAACGATGCGGACACTAGTTGCTACGCTGGTGGTAAACCTTGTATTTAAACTGATCGGCACGAGCAACCGAGAGTGTATACTCCACAACCTCGTTTGACTCGTTATACGTAGTCCTGACCAAATCGAGCACAGGCGAGCCCTCGACAATTCCCAAAAGGTGGGCGTCGGTGGGACGGGCTATGCTCGCATAGAACTCCTCTTCAGCCACGCGTATCTTTTGCTGAAAGTCTTGCTCAATCACATCGTAAAGCGGCTTACGCTCCAGCAGCGGTCGCTTTAGGGACAGAAATTGACGAACCGGTAGATAGCTACGTTCGACCATCATGGGCATGTTGTCGGCAGAACGAAGGCGCTTGAGCTTAAAAATGCGATCACCGATACGTAATCCCATATGCTCGGCCAGATTCTTATCGGCCTCCATCTCGCAAAAATCGAGAATCGTGGTCTCGGGGTCGCGACCCATCGCGCGCATCTGCTCGGTAAAGCTGTAGGACTGCATAAGATTGGTTGCCTTTGCCGAACGGTCGGTCACAAAGGTACCGCGACCGTGCTGCCGAACCACCAGTCCTAAACGCTCCAGTTCCTGCAGAGCCAGGCGTACCGTAGTGCGCGAGAGACCATAGCGCTCCGAAAGTTCGCGCTCGGAAGGAATCATGTCACCGGCGCGATATTCATGGTCAATCTTTTCGGTCAGAATATCGACCAGCTGATCGTACAGCGGTTGCTTGCGCGCTCCGATCGCCATCCTATCCCCCCTTTTGCTCAAACTAGGCTACTACCTTGGGTGTTTAGCATTATCTGTCTGCCACACCCGAATCATCAAGAAAACAAAAGCCGCGCGCTCTTTCGAGCACGCGGCTTTTAACATACACATGGCTTAAGGGGTCGGGGTGTGAGCCGCGCAGGGACACACCCCTCAAGCTAGAGCCTTACCAGATGCTCGGCCAGAGACCAAGCGGACCAGCGCCCAGGATGCCCAGGACGAAGAGCAGCAGAATGCCCTTGGTCGGGGTCCAGCTGTGCTTAGCGAACATGTAGTAAAGCAGCAGCGTAAGCATAAGCGGGACGAGCTTCGGGACGATGGTGTTGAGGGTGTCGGCAACGGAGAAGTTGACCGGATCCTCGGTGACGGTGCCGTAGGTAACGGACTCCATGCCGTTGCCCAGATCGGTGACGCCGCACTCGACAGCGTTGCCGTCGGCATCGGAAGCGGTGAGGGCGTTGCCGTCCTCATCGGTCATGGCGATGGTACCGGCCTCAGCGGTCTCGGTATCGATGCCCTCCATACCGGTGAAGTTCTCGGCCTCCTTCTCGGAGACGATCACGGTAGTAGCGGAGAGGCCACGGGTGGTGCCGTTGGGGATCTGGAGGTTGATCTGGGTGCCACCCATGGTGACGACCAGGCAACCGACGACGAAGACGCCCATGATGGAAGCGGCACGCGTGAAGGCCTGCATGTTGGCAGTCAGAGCGTCAATAGCGCTGGTGCCAAGCTTGTAGGACCAGTTCATGAGCCAGAAGCGCAGAGCGAACTGGACGACGTTGAAGATCACCAGGAAGATGATCGGCGCAGCGGCGTTGCCGTTGATGGCCATGTTGGAGGTGATGCCGGCCGTGATAGGCACGAGCGTCAGCCAGAACAGGGCGTCACCGATACCACCGAGCGGGCCCATTGCGGCGACGCGGACGGCGCGGATCGTGGGGATGTCAACCTTGTTCTGCTCGAGCGAAAGCACGATACCCATAACAAAGGTGACGAGGAACGGGTGGGTGTTGAAGAACTCCAGGTTGTGGCTCATGGAAGCCGCGAGGTCGTTCTTGTTGGTGTGGATCTTCTCCAGACCGGGGATGATGGAGTAGAGCCAGCCAGCGGCCTGCATACGCTCGTAGTTGAACGAGGCCTGCAGGAAGCAGGAGCGCCAAGCCATCTTGTTGAGGGTCTTCTGGTCGAGCTGCGGAGCAGGAGTGAGATCCTCGTAGTGCTCCGGGATTACATACTCATTAGATGCCATCTTCGAAGTCACCTCCGTCAGAAACAGCTGCACCCTTCAGCTCGGTCTGCTGCTGGAAGTCCCAGAAAGCGATGCCGAAGCCGATGAGAGCGAGGATGAGCAGAGCAGGGGTTGCCAGAGAATCGTTGGCAACGGTGATGAGCGCGAGGCCAAAGCCCATGAGGAAGAAGCCCCACATATCGCGGTTCATCATAACCTTGAGCAGGACGGCGAAGCCGACGAAGCGCATCATGCCGCCTGCAGCGGACAGACCGGTCTGCAGCCAAGTCGGGATGGCGGAAGCGATGGTCTGACCAATGGTAGCGCCAGCGATGAAGAACAGGGTGACGACGACAGCGAAGATCAGGCCGAGCAGAGCCATGGCGAAGTAGTTCAGGCGCTCGATGCCCTTGGTGTCCGCGTTATGAGCCATGTTATCGGCCGTGGACATAAGCGGGGACATAAGCGTGAAGACCAGGGTAACGCCGAGCTGACCAAGCAGAGCGAACGGAATGGCAAGGCCGACTGCCGCGTTGGGCTCGAGACCCGTAGCGATAGCGAGAATGGCTGCCATGATGCCGCCAATGACGGCGTTAGGCGGCTGAGCGCCTCCGATCGGCATGTTGCCGATCGTCATGAGCTGATAAGTACCACCCACGAGAAGACCGGTGTTGAGGTCGCCAAGGATAAGACCGATGACGGCGCCGGTGACGATGGGCTGATAGAGAGACTCGAGGAAGTCAAACTGGTCGATTGCCGCGATGAACGTGACGACGAAGACCAGAGCGATCTGGATGATCGAGTATTCCATCTTGCTCCTCCTTTCAAAATGAATGTACGCACTTTGGATATCACGTACAGAACGTCAGGGTTTCACTCCTGACAACGTGGATCACGAGGATTACGAGAAGAGCTTGCTCGTGTCCTCAACAGGCGTGCTCGGAACGCGCCTGATCTCCAACTCCACCCCCAATTCCTGCAGCTCTTTAAACGCAGCGACATCCTCGTCGTTAACTGCGACGGAGGTGGCGACTTGGCGCTTTCCTTCCGACATGTGCATGTTGCCGATGTTTACCTTCTTTATAGGCACACCGCCGTTGACGAGCGTAAGCACGTCTTCCGGTGTTTCGGCCACGATGAAGATCTTCTGGCGCGGGCTCGCCTTGCCAATGACGTCGATGGTCTTCTGCAGAGAGAAGAAACGCGTAGCGACGCCGGCGGGAGCGGCCATCTTCATGAGGTTCTGGCGCATGGTGTTGGACGCCACGTCGTCGTTGGCGACGAGGATGAGGTTGGAGCCCAGGGTGGAGTTCCACTGGGTGGCAACCTGACCATGAACCAGTCGGTTATCGATGCGGGTAAGAAGAATGTTGGGTTCTGCCATGTTGATCAGCTTCCTTTCGTTATTTGCTGACGACAGTTACTTGATCTCCTGAATCGCGTAACGCGAAACATCTACGACGGCCCCGGATCGGACTTTGATCTGGACCTTCTCGCCTTCGATGCCTTTGACGGTTCCGTAGATACCGCCGGCGAAAAGAACCTCTTGACCCGGCTTTAGCTCGGTGTGCAGCTCCTTGAAGTACTTCTGCTTCTTCTTCATGTTGATTTGCGACCAGATGGTGTAAATCAAGCCCATGATGACAAGCAGGCCTAAAAGGGCGACCGAGGAGCTCAGGACGTTGGCTCCGAAATCGGCCATTAGATGCCGTCCTCGTCGCCGAAGATATCCTCTTCCTCGGAGCCGGCAACGGATGCGACCGTCTGGGCGGTGACGCCCGTCTGGCCAACGGTCACGGCCTGCTCGCCAAGCTCGGCGAGCGTGGCATTGCCGCGGAGGAACAGAAGCTCAATAACCATGGGAAGGTTGGTGCCAGTCAGAACCTCGACGTTGTCGACATCCTGGGCAATCATCATCGACTGGTTGAACGGGGTGCCGCCAAGCAGGTCGGTAAAGACGAGCACGCCATCGCACTCCTCGCGCATGGCGGTAATAGCGGCGCGGAGATCCTCACCGTAGGATGCGGCCTGGTCGCCCTCAAAAGGAACGACGGTAAAAGCAGGCTGGTCGCCGGCAACCATAGCGATAGCGCTTGCAAGGCCGGGTGCGAACTGTCCATGACCGGTAAGAATAAAGCCAACCATTCAAATTTCCCTTCCGAAGGTGTGTACAATCTGAGTCCGATGATTTTCGGAAGCCAGCGGGCGCTCGCCCTTAAAGCTTCTTAGAAAGCCTTCTTTGAAGACCAGTGGTTTCTAAACTGGTAGTAACCACGTGACGTGTTGTTGTCACTATATCACCCCAAAAGAGGTCGCTTTCGTTGATTCATACGGTAAAACGTTTTTGCACCGCTCACGGTGATAAATCGACCGTTTACCGGTCGTTAACACTTCTACCTGCGGTTTTGAAACCGTTTCGAAATGTTTTGGCAAAAGATCGGATCTTTTCCTGTGTCTAAACAACGCAGGGCGGCTAAAAATAGCGTGTAGAAAAATTGCAGGTCATTGTGAAGATATGTGAATTGGTCTTTTTGACTTAATACCAGTTAGAACCAGTTTTGAGATTATCGGTGAACGGTAGTTTTCGACCGCTCACCGGTTACTTGCAATCGTTTGCAGTTGTTTTCCCAGATGAATTAGGGAAGCGCGATGGAGCGCTTGCGCGGGCGCGAGGCCTACCCCAGTGGTTTCGGCAGCAAAAAGCCCGCTAGAACGTTGTCCGTTCTAGCGGGCTAAATCAGGCAGATCGGCTAGCGCGCAGTAGTGCAGGCAAACCTTACGCAAACAGGCCGTAGATGCTGATGTTGGCCTTGGCGTAGAGGCCGTTAGCATACTCGGTCCACTTGGAGCTAGCGCTTGAGGCCTGCGAGGAATACTGCTGGTAGGCGGTGTAATAGGCGGTCATGGCCTGCTTATAGGTAGCGCTATCGGCCGTAAAGGCATCGTCAGCGAAGGCCTTGGCATAGGTGCTATCGGCGTCCTTCCAGGTGCCCTTCTCGCTATCCCACTCGTCGCCGGCAAGGTTAATGATGTAGTCGGCGTAGTCCTTGCTCGCGGTCTCCTCGTTGCCGTCAGCAGGCTCGGTCGGGGCGGTCGGCATGCTTGCGGAGCTATCGCCGACCTTCTTCTTGTAGAGCTTCTGCAGCGTCGCGGACTGGCGGACGATCTGCTTGGCCTGGTCCTTGGACACGCCGTACTGTTTTGCCATGGTCTTGTAGTCGGAGGTGCCGATGGAATCCTCGGCGTACTTCTTCATCTCCTTAGAAGAGACGGTAATGCCCTCGTCCTCGGCAGCGTCGAGCAGGATCTTGTTGCGCACATAGGACAGGATGACGTCGGCAGAAGGAGCGGTGTAGTTGCCATCGCTATCCTTGACGGTATCGAGGCTGTACTGGCTCTCGATGGCCTCGCGCGCGGTGATGTCGCTCTTCTTGCCGTTGTAGCTATAGCTTGCCACGGTCGAATCGAGCTGGTCCTCGGTCAGGGTCGACGAACCGACACCCTTGCCGCCAAAGCCGCCATTGCCAATAAAGAAGCCGACCACCGCAGCGATCACGACTGCAACCACGAAGGCGGCGATCATCGTCTTCTTGTGCTTGGATGCATGGTCGTCTTCGTCGGAGTCGTCCTCGTCCTGTTCCTCGGGCATGAGGTTCTCATCAGCGGCGTCCGCGGCAATCTGAGCCTCCAGTCGAGCGTCCTCCTCCTCGGCCGTCGTACCAGCGGCAATGTGCTCGGCAGATGTACCGGCGACCAGGTCGATCTTCTCGGCCTCGTCACCGTCGGGGCCTTCGCCGCGCTCGATGATCTGGATGCCGTCGATCTCGTCCTTCTCGTCCTTCTTTTGAATCAAACCCATATCGGTTACTCCTTGTTAGGAAACATAGTCCCCAATAGAATACGCCCGACGGAGCGCCGGGCGTATTGATTCTTAGGTTATACGCAAACACTTAAGTACTATTTAGGCGTTTGCAGCCTGCATGCCTTAGACCAGGTGCGCGATAACGGCATCGGCGAAGGCCTGCGTGCCCACGGCGCCCTCAACGGAACCGGTCTGGGCACGACGCACGTCACCGGTAACCTGTTCGCCCTCGTCGAGCGTGGCAGAGACGGCGGCGCGAATGCGGTTGGCCGCGTCGTTCTCACCCAGGTGATCGAGCATCATCGCAGCAGAGAGAATCTCGGCCGTGGGGTTGGCAATATCCTGCCCCGCGATATCAGGCGCAGAGCCGTGCGTCGCCTCAAAGATGGCGCAGTCGGCACCGATGTTGGAGCCGGGGGCCATACCCAGGCCGCCCACCAGGCCGGCGCACAGGTCGCTCACAATGTCGCCGTACAGGTTTGGCAGCACCAGGACATCGAAGTCGTTGGGGTTCTGGACCAGGCCCATGCAGGTGGCGTCGACGATCTTGTCGTTGAACTCAATGTCGGGATAGTTGGCGGCTACCTCGCGCGCAACGCGCAGGAACAGGCCGTCGGTCGCCTTCATGATATTGGCCTTGTGCACGGCCGTCACCTTTTTGCGGCCGCAGCGGCGGGCGTACTCAAAGGCGTACTCCACAATACGGCGGCTCTTGGCGATAGAGATGGGCTTGATCGAGATGGCGGAATCGGCGGCAAAGGTCTTCTGACCCGAGCGCTCGACGAGCTGTGAGAGCTCCTCGACCTCGGCTGCGCCCTCGTCGAACTCGATGCCGGCGTAGAGGTCCTCGGTGTTCTCGCGCACGATGACCAGGTCAACGTCGCGGAAGCGCGAGCCGTCGCCCGGCTGCGACAGACAGGGACGCACGCAGGCATACAGGTCAAAGTGCTTGCGCAGGGCCACGTTAACGCTGCGGAAGCCCGTGCCGACCGGCGTAGTGATGGGGCCCTTGATGGCAACCTTGGTCTCGGCGACCGCGTCGAGCACGTGCTGGGGCAGCGGCGTGCCAAACTCGTCCATGACGCCGGCGCCGGCCTCCTGGACGTTCCAGTTGATCTGGACGCCGGTGGCCTCGACCACGCGGCGCATTGCCTGCGTAATCTCGGGACCGATACCGTCACCGGGAATCAGGACTACATCGTGCGCCATAATCTGTTACTCCTCGTCTTCGGCGTCGTCAGATTTTTTAACGCTAGCACGCTTCTTCTTTTTGGAGAGATCCAGGCCAAAACGTTTAACAAGCATTTCGCAAATCTCGCTCGAACGGGCCTTGAGATAGCTGCCCTTGCCGTTCTCGGCGTCGAACTTAAGGCGCAGCGCAAGCTTCTCTGCGACCTCGGCGTCGATCTCGCCCTGGCAAAACTCGTACAGGCAACCGAGCATGTCGCGATACTCAAGGTCGCCGTGGTAGCACTGGATGGCCTCGTCCAGGATGGGCCAGGCCTCGCGCGAACGCTCGACACTCGTGGCACCCCACACGCACAGCAGGCGGAAGGCGGCATAGCGCAGCGTGGAGGAGATCTCGTCGAACAGCGCGGTCTCGGCGCCCTCAAAGGCATCGCCCAGCTGCTCGGGGCAGGTGGTGGCGAGTGCCGCCAAGGCATCGAGGGCCTCCCAGCGGGTCTGCGCCTCGGGGCGATCGAGCGCCTCGATCAGCGCGGGCACGCAGGGCACGACGCGCTGCGGATCGCGCTCGGCAAGCAGGTGCAGCACGCGGGCGGCAAACTGGCGGATGCGGCGCGTGGGGCAGCCGAGCTCCTGGACCAGGCGGTCGACGGCGTTCTCGTTCTCCTCTGCCAGCTGAAGCTGTGCCAGCTCCTCGTCGGTGAGCTGTTCGTCTTTGTTTTCTGCCATAGTTACCTCTTCTTACTATTTCTTAGCGTGCTTGCCAGCACCCTTGCTGTCATCGGTGACCGAGATGAGCTGTCGGTCGGCAGCGCCATTACGACGCGCGCGGCGGCGCTCCTCGGCGTCGCCCGCGTCGGCGGCGGCGCGATGGGCCTTGTTGACGTTAAAGACCTCGTCGTGCTTGCGCCACGGACCGACGGACTCGCCAAAGCTCATCTTAAGACCGGCGATAAAGCCGCCGAGCCAGCCGATCGGCGCAAACTGCACCAGGGGGAACAGCGAGAACACCCAGGTCAGCAGGACGACTGCCGCCGCTCCCGCAAAGTTGGCAATCCAGTAGTCGCGCTTGGTGATGACGCGCTTTTCGCACGCCCACTGGCCGCACAAAAAGCCGATGTAGATCGCAAAGAGAAAGAGCACCAGCGCAAGCACCACGAACGTCCAGCTCATGGGCGCTACTCCTCGTGATGGTGGCCGCAGCAGCACTCGTGGCCGTCATCATGGCCGTGGCCGCCGCAGCACTCGTGGTCCTCGCCGTGATGGTGGCCGCAACCGCACTCATGCTCGTCGCCGTGCTCGCCGCAACCGCAGCCGTCCTCGTGGGCACCGTGCTCCTCGGGGCGATACTGCGACCAGTCCAGACCGGCGGCGATGGCGTCGGCCTCCTCCTTATAGAGGACCGTGATGGCCTGGGTGCCCAGCTTGGCGCCACCGATAGCGTCGAGCATGTCGTAGAGCGTAAAGGCCACGTCGGCGCCGGGCAGCGCGAGCTCGCGGTCATCGGCGTAGGCGAGCGCCAGACGCAGGTCCTTAATGAAGTGCTCGACCATAAAGCCGGGCTTGTAGTCGCCGTCGAGCGCCTTGGGGGCCAGGCTCTCCATGGCGCCGGACTTGCCGGTGCCGCCCAGGATCATCTGGCGGGTCTTCTCCAGGTCAAGGCCGCTCAGCTCGGCAAATGCCATGGCGTCGGCCATGCCGACCATGCAGGCGCCCAGCGACACCTGGTTGGCGAGCTTGGCAGCCTGGCCCTTGCCGGCGCCATCGAAGCAGCAGATGTTGGCCGCAAAGGTGGCAAGGATATCGCGGACCGGCGCGATGTCGTTCTCGGTGGCGCCCACGATAGCCGTGAGCGTGCCGGCGATGGCGCCCGACTCGCCGCCGGTGACGGGGCAGTCAAACGCCATGCGGCCGGAAACCTGGGCGGCCTCGGCAATGTCGCGCGCCAGCTCGGGGGAGCTCGTGGTGAGGTCGATCAGCACCGCGCCGGGCTTGGTGCACGCGAGCAGGCCGTCGCCCGCCAGGTAGAGCTCCTCGACCTCGGAGGGATAGCCCACCATGGTAAAGACGACATCGGCGTTCGCCGCGGCATCGGCCGGCGTATCGGCCCAGACGGCGCCGCGCTCAACGAGCGCTGCGGCCTTGGACTTGGTGCGGTTGTTGACCGAGACGGGATAGCCGGCATCCAGGATGTGGCCGGCGATGGGGGCACCCATGATTCCGGTGCCGATAAATGCGACGGAGAGCTTGTTTGCCATGAAACCTTTCCTTTTGGGTTGGGTGTTGTTACCAGGTTGAATACTCGGTGCCAGCGTTTGGGCTGTGAGTTGGGATCGATTACGGCCGCGTTACTTGCCTACTGACCGCGCACGCGGCGGGCGATGCGGTCGGAAAGCGACGCCTTGTCGGCGCGGTTCTTGCCCCAAAACGCGCAGGCCACCATGCCGGGGCCCACGTGCGAGCCGATGGTGGGACCCACGGAGCTGCGAATGATCGTGACGTCGGCGCAGCCCTCCTCCTTACGGATGGCGGCTTCGAGCCAGTCGCCGTCCTTTTCGGCATCGGCCGTCATAATGGCGATGGGCATGGTGCGATCGGGCACATAGTTCTCGCGGAACGACTTGAGAATGGACTTGAGCGCCTTCTTGCGACCGCGGTTGACGCCGATCAGCGACAGCGAGCCGGCCAGGTCGTAGGACAGCTCGGGCTTGACATCGAGCTTTGCCGTGAGCTGTGCCGCCGCGGGCGGAATGCGGCCGCCGGCAGCCAGCGCGTCAAAGCTCTCGAGCGTAAAGTAACCGTGGACATAGGTCTTGGCCTCGTTTGCCCAGTCGACCAGCTGCTTGGCGGTCAGTCCCGCCGAACGCTGGCGCACGGCCTCAAGCGCCAAAAGCTCGCCGGTCGCACAGGGCAGAGCGTTGTCGACCACGTACAGCTCAAAGTTGGGATACTCGGCGCGCACGGCACCCGCCGCCTGGCACGCGGAGTTGTAGCTCGACGACAGCGCCGAGGTAAAGCACAGGTAGACCGTGGGCGTACCCTCTTTGGCGCACTCGGTAAAGAACTCGATATAGCGACCGAGCGACACGGCAGAGGTAGACACGCGAGCGCCGGCGCGCATGCGGTCGTAGAACTCCTTAGGGCTGATGCTCGACCAAATATCGTCCGTGCGCTCCTCGCCATCGATGATAAAGGGGAAGCCCAAGATATCGACATCGAGGTTCGCAGCGACCTCGGGGCTAAAGTCGCAGCAGGTATCGACGACGATGCGGCAACGGTCCGAATGACCGGCGGATGCGGCCTTGTCCATCAAAGCGACTCCTTACGTAAAAAGGCGGCCACCCGCATGGGATGGCCGCCAACCGTTAACTCATGCAAGTTAACGTATTTTACTCGTCAAGTGTTTCGATGCGGGGCTTGATGATGCCATATCCACCATTCTTACGGTGATACACCACATTGATGAGGCCAGTCGTCGCGTTCTCGAACACGTAGAAGTCGTGGCCCAGCAGATCGGTCTGCACCAGCGCCTGCTCCTCAGTCATCGGGGTGACATCGATGACCTTCTCGCGGACGAGCAGGTCGTCGTCCTCCTCGGGCAGCAGCAGGTCGGCCAGATCCTCGACACGCTCGACCGGTGCAACATCCGCTGCGCTGGCACCACCCTGGCGGTTGTCCACGACCTTGGTCTTGAACTTGCGCAGCTGGCGGGTGACCTTATCGGCGGAGAGGTCGATGGCGGCGTACATATCTGCACCGTGCTCGGCAACGCGAATCACCGAACCGCGGGCGCGAACCGTAACCTCGACGATTGCCGGGTTGGGGTTCGAGGGGTTCTTCTCATAGCGAAGTACAACGTCGACCGTCATGGGCTCGATATCGAAAACCTTGAGCGCCTCGCCGATCTTCTCATCCACATGCGCACGCAGAGCATCGGTTACCGTCGTCTTGCGTCCAGAAACCTTGATATCCATACGTGGCTCCAATCTGCCTCGGGGACTTACTGTACTGGCTATGTACCCATTGCCGTGCATTTAATCACGCGGATTCCCAAAGACCCGAATAACGATTGCTTGATACCGCATACCGAAGTCTCGCACTTTTCTGTGGCAAAGTGCGCTATAGGAGGGAGCCGGCGACTTTGTATTTGGTCCCGAAAATTGGCTTTGAACTGCTGGTTTTATAGAGATGAAAAAGCCGGGCTCCCCTATTGGGGAAGTCCGGCGGTGCGTGTTGAAACCGTGAAGAGGTGTCCTTTCCAACGTATAGAAGACACCACCCCTAGCAATAACTAGCTATTAAGCTTGTTAATGTCGTCGTCGGTGATGGTGCCTTCCTGGCTGGACGATTTGTCCTCGGAGGATGCGGTCTCATTGTTGGAATCGGAGGACTCGCTGCCGGAAGACGTGGTCTCACTGGACTCAGAGTCGCCCGGCTGCACGTTAGCGCCCGAAACCGTCTTAGTGGTGAGGTCGTAGGGCATCGTGCCGTACCAGACGCAGTGGACCGCCTCGAGCGTGCCGTCGGCCGTAATACCGTCGAGGGCATCGCTCACGGCACGGCACAGTTCGTCATTGGACGAGAGGCCCGCAACACCAAGCGTCGAGGGCGCCTCGAGCGCACCGACATAGGAGACCTCGCTCATCAGGCGTGCAAGATAGCCGCCGGCTGTGGAGTCGCAGATCACATAGTCGACCTCGCCGGACTCGAGCGCCTCAAAGCACTCGTTGATGTTGGAGTAGGTCTTTTGGTTGGCGGTGATGCTCTGCTTAGCAAGCGCCTCCTGCGAGGCCGAGGACATCTGGACACCCAGAGTAGACGTGTTAAGGGTATCGGTGGAAACGCTTAGCGACCCACCATCGCTGGTTTTACCGAACACGGAAGCGGCATCGTACAGGCAGGTGCCGAGCGAGCTAACGTCCCCGTCCGTGGAGTTGATCTCGCCGATAAAGATATCGGCCTTTTTGTCGCCGAGCGCGGAACCTGCCGAAGACGCATCGACAAAGGCGACCTTAAGGCCCATGCGGCTTGCGAGGGCACGGGCGGCGTCAACCGCATACCCCGTGAGCTCGCCGTCGGCGCCCTGCATTGCCTGCGGCGCATCGGAAGTATCGAGGGCAACCGTCAGGGTTCCGGGAGTGACCAGGGCATCGTCCGACACCGCCGGCGTGACGGTCTCGTACTCGATCTGGTCGATCGTGGGAGTCGTGAACGTAGACAGCGGGTTGAACGCGCATCCGCTCAGGCCCAAAACGGCAATGACCGCTGCGGTCCCAGCACCTAACCGAGCCGCGTGCATCAAGCTGCCCCTCACCATGTCCACTACCCTGCCTTCTGTGTCGTATACGATCCGTGCGTTGCGCGGAATATCGGGTTGTTCCCACCAGCTGACCTGGTATTTGACCCCACACTTGCGCACCGGGGTGTTTGCTCGGGAGGCCGCAGCCACCTTCACGACTGGCCCGCTCGCCCGCGAGGCGGTATTGCCCCAAAGAAAGTAGAACGGACGGTGCGGCTTACATCTAGGACGCGCCATGATCGCGCCGCGCGCACGCGGTCGCTTACGTGGATCCCTTTGACCGCGTCTGTCTTGGACTAGGACGGGCATTTCGTCCGTCCGCAACCACAGCCTGGCAGGAACGTAGCGCATTATAGCTAAGTTCAAGCTAAAGTTTAAGGTTAAGGGCGTCATTCGCATCGTGCGCACAGATTTTGCAGGTCGGAGTGGGCTATTCGTGCCCCTATGAAGCCCGGAGCTCCCCTACGGGGAGCTCCGGGGCGCCCTTCTTAGGGTGCCCTGGTCAAAATATGGCAAATATGAGTACTGCCACCAATTTAGTAACAGGCAGTTTTAGCCTCTCGGACAGATTTTGCGCTCAGTGTCGCCAACCTGATGCTTAGTTATTCTACATTTGTTTATTATCTTCATACTTTATGACGCCTCCGAGTCCTAAATTCCTTGATTTTGCTGTTACTGATTTAGTGACAGTACTCATATTTGCCATATTTTGGCCAGGGCATATGATTAACCCCCTATTTTCGACGTGAATTAGACCGGCTTAAGCCCAAAACACGCCCGCAGCGTGTTAAGCAACGCCTCTTGCTTCTTCCTGCGGGCATCGACACGATTCCGGTACCGCTTTCGCATACGCTGGTGCATGCGCCATGCGAGCGCTTCCATCGCTTCCATGTCACAGAGCATTTCGTTGTTGACCGTCGCGACCTCGATTCCCATAGTAATCAAGCCCGTGTTGCGCTTTTCATCATGGATACGTCCCCTCCGAGAGGAATGGCCCAGCTCACCGTTGTATTCCAGGTCAAACCGGGCTGCCTCTTGATACGCATCGCAAACTGCATGAGGCATCCCCGAGATTGCCTGCGCACGGTCATCGAACTCGATCTTGTAGTCGGTCTTAAAAGGTCCGCAGGCAAACCCGCCATAGGAAAACGGAAGCGAAAACAGGGCGAGCATGATGCACTCCATGGGCGAGAGCAGGTTTTCCGAAAGATAGGGACACAGACGCAGCAGCTGTTTGGCCACATTCCCCTTGCATGCCGCAAGGTAATCTGCCAGACGATCGGGCATCAGCACCGGCTCGACTTCAAAGTAGCCCACGTCTGCTGGCTGGTCCTTGTCCTTTGCAAGTTTATTCGTAACAGGCGAGGTGTAGGGAGGCAGATACTTCCCGCGGTCGCTCAGTGAAATCTTAGAGCACAGCTCCTGGGCCAGGGCAAACGCCTGGATGCAGCCGACCTCACGCGCAACGGCAACACAAAGGGCCTCGGGAGATAGGCTGTACACCCCCGGTTCCACCTCTAGAATCGAGCCGGCGGGCAACCCGGAACACACGGACCAGCCTACGCCAGGCATGCGGCGGCGCTGCGCCGCAGATCCCACCAACAAGCACAGATCTTCCTGCACCTCGCCACTTTTGGCTCCAATTCGCACCAAGTCAGGAAGATAGATATCCTCGGTCGAGGGCGACGACGTGCGCAGCACACGGCGCTCTTCATCGGGATTAAGGTCCTTCCAGCTGATGTAGCCCATCTGCCGGCGCTCGGCGCGCATCATGCGTAGCGCCGAGGCACCTGTTAGGATTACGGAAGCCGCTAGCTGTTCGCCTGTCGGCTCGTTGCGCCGCTCAATCTTCACTGCCACAAAACCACCCCTACCAAACACGTGCGATAGCAAGGCCATCGACTGCCGCAGCGCCGGCACGCTTGAGCTCCGCCGAGGCTGCTGCCATGGTCGCGCCCGTGGTGATAACGTCATCGATAAGCAGTAGGCGGCGGCCGCGCACGTCCTCAACCGTCTCGTACATGCCTTGGGCACGCTCGCGACGCTCCTCACGACCGAGTTCGCGCTGGTCGCCACGCCCGTACTTGACGAGGGCATCGAGCAGGGGAACACCCGACAGCTCGCAAAATGGGCGCGCAATGGCCTCCATATGATCAAAGCCACGCCGCCGAAACGCTGCCGCCGTCGCAGGCACAAACACCACCGCATCCGCACCGGACAGCACACCTCCTAAGCGTTCGGGCGCTACGACCTGGGCATGCAGGGCGGTGTCGTAGAGCAGCTCCGCCAGATACGGCGCCAGGCGTCGCTCGCCCGCGTCCTTGTACGCTTTAATGATGCGCGGCAGCGGATGCGCGTAGACGGCGCACGCCAGGCAGCGGTCGAGCGCCTCCGCCATTGCCGAGGACGTGCCCTCGACCGAACACTCAGTGCACAGCAAATCCCCAAACGGGGCGCCGCATCGGGTACAGCTATGACGTGGGTCGATGAGCGTGAGTGCGGCCAGGCAGTCTTGGCAAATAAGCGCACCGGCGCGCTCGCAGCCGGCACATCGTGTTGGCGACAATGCCTCGAGTGCCTCGCGTGCCGCCCGCTCGGCAAACGGCAGCAATTCGTCCGCAAACGGTAGGGCGCCGGCACCCTGCAGACAGCTCAATATGTTCAGATGGCTCTTCAAGACACAACCCTCCCTACATTCGGTCGCAGGGAGGGTTGTTGATCCGGCGCTATGATACCCCGATGCGCTCGGGGCAAGGCGGGCTAAATCCGCTCGCGGGCGTTATTCGCCGGCGGGCGGTTGTGGTGCGGACGAAGACGGGGTCGAGCCCTCGCCACCATCCTGGCGCGGCTTGCGGGAACGGCGCCGGCGACGGCGCTTTTGACCCTGGTCGGCCGAGCCCTCGCCACCGCGATCCTCGCGCGGCTCCCCCCCCGCGCGCGCCCCG